>DASRQG010000575.1:0-2867 GCA_035645995.1 Mariniphaga sp.
CCGTATCAAGTCCATACCAAGTCCAGTCCAAGTCCAGTCAGGAACCTTTTTGGCGAAAATTCAACATGGCGTGGAACTGGAGATGGTATGGAGGAAATAATGTGTGAGACTGAAACATTTCAGGTTGAAAAAAGGGTATAAAAAATTCAAAGGTGGAGGTATTTGGTAACTCAGGCTTCTAAATTATATATTACATCTAAAATCCTATAAGGAGGTATAGATAGAAAAATCATTAAAAACATTTTATTAATTGATTTAGCTAAAATATAGTTTGTCTAAGGAAATAATTTTTGATAGGTATTATAATTTTTATCTTCAATGGTCATATAGATAAAGCATTGACTTAATTTTCAGGGTTCTATTCTTCAGAAAAATTGTATTTTATTCGAAATATAGAGGCTAAATAACCCGGCATATTTTAACGTGCTTAATCATAACGTTGAGATACCTCTTTGAATGGGTTATTTCCATTATAGTTTGACATACGAGATGCAGCTTTTATAATTTTAGGCAGCTATTTTTTTTTATGACAGAAATAGTTTAAAAAAATTTTATTGAATTTGTAAAGATTTGATTTCTTAGTGGTGAAATATGTTATATATGGAATCAATAGATTGCGAATATTGTTGAATAAAATTCTGCTTTCATAAAAAATAATTGATATAATGGAAGCTTTATAGAATTTTCCGCACATATTAAGATTAATTATGCTATGGTGAAAAAAGTTTCAAAACTTTACATCTCAGGGCAGTAATTTTTTTCAAAAAATATACATTTATGAAATTTGATCGGCATTTTATTTTTTTGGCTTTCTCCCTGGTTTATATCTCTGTCAGTGCACAGCAACAGCATGAATTGAAATTATGGTACACAAAACCGGCTGGCAAGTGGGAAGAGGCTCTACCATTAGGTAATGGAAAGTTGGGGGCTATGGTGTATGGTGGAATTGAATCTGAACATTTTTCATTAAACGACAATACACTATGGTCAGGCGCGCCGGTACCGGGTAATGTTGAAAATGGTACTAAAATATTGAAACGAACTCGCGAAGCAGTTTTTAATGAGGATTATGGTAGTGCGGGAGAGCTATGGAAAAAATTGCATGGCCCTTATTCTGCAAGATACCTGCCTCTGGGAGATCTGTTTTTGAATTTTAATTTTTCCGAAAAGGAAGTTAAAGATTATTCAAGAAGTCTCGATCTAAATGAAGCAATTACAACAACAGAATTTACGATTGAGGGAGTCAGATACAGTAGAGAATCATTTATAAGTTTTCCAGACAAAGTTTTGGCAGTTAGACTATCTGCTTCCGAAAAAGGTAAACTTTCATTTTCTGCTGATATTACTACTCAGTTGAAATTGAAAAGCAAAGTTGCTAAAGGAAATGAGATGACTCTGTTTGGAAAAGCACCTAAATATGTAGCACATAGGGAATCTGAACCCGAACAAGTAATTTATGATTCGTTTGATGGTGAGGGAATGAACTTCGAAATTAAAATGATGATCAAGAATAAAGGTGGAAAAGTTACATCTGATGGTGAAACCCTCCAAGTTTTCAATGCTGATGAAGTATTGATCATTCTGACCTCAGCAACGAGTTTCAATGGATTTAATAAATCGCCGGGAATGGAAGGGAAGAAACCTTCGTTAGAAACGTTAGAAATTGTTAACAATATCCACAGGAAAAAATATGTTCAATTAAAAAAAAGTCACTTAAACGATTATAAAAATTTGTTTCAAAGGATTTCTTTTCGATTTGCAGAATCTGAACCAAATCTTCCGACTGATGCGCGGTTGATTGCATTTGGAAAGGGAAATAGCGACCCTAATTTAGCTGCTCTTTATTTTCAGTATGGGAGATACCTTCTAATTTCATCTTCCCGTGAAGGAGTTGTTCCTGCTAATCTTCAGGGAATATGGAACAACAAAATTCAGCCGCCATGGGGAAGTAATTATACTACCAATATCAATCTCGAAATGAATTATTGGCCGGCAGAAGTTACCAATCTGTCGGAATGTCTAAAGCCGCTGTTTAATTTTATGGAAAATCTTGCAGTAAATGGAAGTGTGACCGCAAAAAAGATTTACGGAATTGAAAATGGTTGGTGTGTTCACCACAACTCTGACATTTGGGCAAAGACATCCCCAACAGGAGGCTCCGACTGGGATCCCAGGGGGACACCACGATGGTCCTGCTGGGCGATGGCTGGTGGTTGGTTGTCGCAACATGTATGGGAACATTATTTATATACTGGGGATAAGGAATTTTTGAAGCACAAGGGATGGCCGCTGATGAAAGGGGCTGCTGAATTTATGCTTGATTTTTTGGTCGAAAATGAAAAGGGACAACTGGTTACCAATCCCTCCACTTCGCCTGAAAATTCATTTAGGTTAAACGATGAACTTTATGATATAAGCATAGCTTCCACAATGGATATGTCAATTATTAAAGGACTTTTTTTAAACAGTATTCAGGCAACAAAAGTGTTAGGTATCGATCTGGCATTAGCTGAAAGAATGGAAGCAGCGTTTAATAAATCATATCCATTTCAGATAGGACAGTACGGACAGTTACAGGAGTGGTATAAAGACTGGGACAGTCCGGATGATAAGCATCGTCATATCTCTCATTTATATGGCATGTTTCCTGCTGCTTTAATCACTCCGGAATGTACTCCTGAGCTGGCAAAAGCAGCTAAACGGTCAATGATATTTCGTGGTGATATCAGCACAGGCTGGTCGATGGCATGGAAGGTGAACTGGTATGCAAGGCTTAAAGAAGGAAACCGTGCATTAGATGTACTTAAAGAAGGATTGACTTTTAAAGACCCATATGATACCGGGAGCCGCAGTGGATCTTATCCTAA
>DASRQG010000576.1:0-3153 GCA_035645995.1 Mariniphaga sp.
CCTGAAAATTTTGATGATATTCTATTCCCATCCCGGATTTTGTTCAAGGTTAGGGTTCAGCACAATCTGATCTGATGGTAATGGATATAAATAGTAATGTTCCTGGAATGCCGGAGGATTTCCAAAATAGGCAATATATCCTTCTGCTGCATTATTTTGAATTGGAATTTTATTATCAAAATTACTAGCAACTATATATCTGCCAAGTTTCTGTTCAGAAGCATAATCCATTTTCTTCCACCTGCGAAGATCATCAAACCTAAAACCTTCTCCAATTAATTCGATTGCTCGTTCCCTTCTGATTTCCCACATCAAGGGTTCGATATCCGGGTCACGTGATAGGTCTTCAGGAATTGCTTCAATATCTAATGCTGCAACTTTTCCTCTTGCTCTAAGCTTATTAATCGTCATATCTGCAATTTTCTGATTAAATTCATTAAGTTCATATTTCGCTTCGGCATAATTTAGCATTATTTCTCCCAGTCTGAAGAGTGGAGCATCATTAGTATCTTCTCTGCTAATTCCTGTATTTAACTCATTGTAGAATTTATAAAGCTGATACCCCGTATAGGTTACATTAAACGCCTGGCCTAAATTAAAATCAGCGAAATGCGGCATTTCCCGTACAATATTTCCACTCCAGTTCGACAACGGTAACATTTTATGATTATCATCCGAGAGTTCTGCCATAAGATCAATATACTCTCTATCAGCCGGATCTTCAGTATGACTCCATTCATGACTTGGATGGTTTACCAAAACTCTGTATGGAGGTGTAACAGTATACAATAACCGAATGTCTCTATTTCTAAACTCATCATATGGATTTTGATCGCCCTCAAACATTGGACTCACCCATCTGTTCATGCCATCTTGTAATAAATATAAATCTACAGCCTTCTTTGTCAGATCATGTCGTCCAGAGGTGCTTCGAGGCAAAGTTGATAACTGATGAGTAAACTGGTTAGCTTCATATTGCTTATACAGAAGTATTCCTGTTAGCCCTCTCAAAGACTCACTATTAAATACCTCATCATAATTCGGATGAAGTTCCTGAAAATCCTGAAGCAGGTCTTCAGAAGCCTCAACACTGGCTCTTAAGTAGATTTCAACATCCATTAAATTGTGATATTTTCTCCAAGTCCCTTCTCTCAAACCAAACCGTGAAATTAGTGCCCTTACTACATGAATATTTATCGTATTATGTCCATCACCTTCTGGTTTAATGTTTTGTTCTGCCCAAATAAGATCTTCTAAAATTTGTTGTGCAACTTCATTTCTAGTGTTTCGTGATCCAAATAAGATATCTGTATCAGTATCGGTTATAGTTTTTAAAACTAATGGAACTCCTCCATATTTATTCAATAAATCGGCATAATGATAGGCCCTGAAAAACAAACCTACGCTTCTTAAATGATTATATTCATCATCCGTAATGTCAGCATTATCCAGGTTATCAAGTAAGATATTTATTCCACGAATATGAACATAGGGATTTGACCAGTCGCGAGAAGCTCCGGGAACAATCATTCGTTGCCATATCCAATCCCGCTCACCATTTGGAACTGATCGTAATAACAGATCACTGTCCCAATCAGAATTTATGGCTATTTCATTGTCATATCCCGGCAAGGCATCATAAAAGCGCCAGAGGTATGTAAGTATATTGTCATAGGTTGTAAAAGTGGACTGTACCGTCATTTTATCTTTTGGAATGAGATCTAAAAATTCATTCTGATTACAACTTGCAAAAAGAAAAATTGGAATTAATAGAAATATCTTTATTGTAGTTTTAAGTTTCATAACTAATAGTTTTAAAATGAAATATTTACCCCGAAACTATATTTTTTTAAAAAAGGATAGATGCCTCCGTAATTTATGTTGGTTGACTCCGGATCCATACCTTCGGGCATGTTATGGAAGCTAAATAGATTTTCTCCGGATAAAAATACTCTGAGTCCATCAAGAGAAACAATTCGTAAAAGTTCCTGAGGAAAAGTATATCCCAATGTAATATTTTTAATTCGTAGATATGAGCCATCCGTTAAATACTTGGTTTGGATATTTCTACTGCTACCAGTATTTCCTGTTGCATTATTGTAGCTCCTCGGAAAAAATCCATCGGTATTATCAGGTGTCCAATAATCGAGATGATGTTCATAGACTGCAGCAAATTGATCATAATAGGGCCAAAATAAATGATTACTTACCCAAATATCTCTTTTCCCAACTCCCTGGGCGAACACTGATAAATCAAAATTTTTAAAATTAACGTTTCCATGGATACCGTATTGATATCTTCTGTTAGAATTACCAATTATCTTTTGATCTCCCGGATCGTCTAGTGTTTGTTTTCCAGGATTAATTACTCCATCATTATTTTGATCAACATAACGAATATCTCCCGGATTTACTGCAATGCCCTGGAATGGAGCAATTCCTTCTTTTAGAGTTCCTCCACGTAAATCCTCATTAAGAGACCCTTCAACGAAATCTTCAACTGTAAAATAACCATGAGTTTCATAGCCCCAAATTTCATAAAGCTCCTGGCCCACATAATATTGGGTAATTAATCCTGCAGGGTTATCAAATTTAGTTATATGTGCCCGGTTATCAGATAAATTGAATCCAAATGAATAACCAATATCATCATTATCTAAAGCCAGTTTTCTCCAGGAAACATCAAATTCCCAACCCTTTGATTCTAGGTCTGCAACATTCTGTAATGGAGCTGCAGCACCAAGAATAGCAGGCAATTCAGAACCCGGTGCCAACATATCAAAAGTTTTCCGGGTATACCAGTCAAAGCTGGCATTTAACTTAGATTCAAATAATCCCAGATCAACGCCAATATTAGTAGTCTGCACACTTTCCCAGGTAAAGCTACCACTTACCAGTGCCGGTGAGGTCAGACTTAAATACCTTATGTTGGTATTTGGATCAATCCAGTTAGTATTATAGGGTGTCATTGCGGGCATGTAAGGATAGTAATTATTCCCGGTTACCTGATTCCCTATACGGCCAAAAGAACCTCTAAGTTTAAGCCTTGAAAGAAAAGTTTCAAAGGTCTGCATAAAGGGTTCATTGTTGATGTTCCAGCCAGCAGAAAAAGATGGAAAGTAGCCAAAACGATGATTCTTTGGGAAACGTGAA
>DASRQG010000577.1:0-4463 GCA_035645995.1 Mariniphaga sp.
TCCGGATGCTGAATTTATTGCACATCCTGAATGTGAGAAACCGGTATTATTACTTGCGAAACATATTGGTTCAACTTCTTCATTGCTTAATTACGTCCAAAACAGCAACGCTCAGAAGTTTATTGTTGCCACTGAAAGCGGAATTCTGCATCAGATGAAACGGGCATGCCCCGATAAACTTTTCATACCGGCTCCGGCTGTTGACTCTACTTGTGGATGTAACGACTGCACCTATATGAAATTAAATAGTCTTCAGAAATTATACCTCTGCCTGAAGCATGAACTTCCTGAAATAACATTACCGGAAGATGTAATAGAAAAAGCACGCATCCCCATAGAACGCATGCTGGAAATTTCAAAATAGTTTTGGTCAAACAACTTTTAACTGTTTTTGATAACGATAAGCTGCACGTTTCCGAACAAAATACATATAGTAGCCTGTAATTGGCAGCGAAGCACCAGTTAGTGAAGCAATACATGTAATGAGCTTCCCATAAAAACCCCAATAGGTTCCTACATGCAGCGCATAAGCCCATGTCATGACTTTTGATGAACTTTTTGTTTCTCTATAAAAACTTGATGAAACAATTTCACCGGTATGCTCATTAAATTCATATCGATCAGTTGCCCTGTTATGATCGACTTCTGCGGCTAGTACTGTAGCTGATTTATCCTGTATGCGGATATATTTATATTCCGGATTTCCCTCAGCCAGTTGAGTAAATACTTTATCCCATTGCGCGAAGTTAACATTATGATCCTGAGCCTGATGATTACCTTCACCACCATGACCACCTCTGTGAGTGGTTTGTGACACATCAACACCAAATAAACTAAAGATACTGGTTCTATATCCTTCAAACGACCACATCAGCCCTGTCAGCGAACACATTAACAGCAATAAAAAGGCATACATCCCTAATGTGGTATGAATATCACGAAGGAACCGGATTATTCCCATACTTATATAAACCCTGAAACTGTGCCTCCATCTCCTCTTATTAGCCGGTATCCAAATAAAGATGCCGGTAATTAAAATTAATATGAAGAATATTGTACTTATTCCGACAGTAACCTTTCCAACAGTACGACTTCCATCCATCAACCAGCGATGCAGAGCCATCATCTTAAAAAAGAAACTCTCTGAATAGCTGAATAATCCGGTTATTTCCCCTGAATACGGATTAAGAAAGGCTGAAATTCTTCCCCCCTCTTTTAATCCTAGCGTATATGTACGTTCCCGATCAGAAGGAATTTGAATACTGACTACACTATTATTTCTTAACTGTTGATTGGCCAGGATTACCAACTCTTCCAATGATAATGGCTTAAGCCCTTTTGTTTCCTCAATATAATATCTTTCAGGATATATCAATTCCAGTATTTCATCCTGAAAAGATAAAACAGCTCCGGTTAAACAAACAATTGATATTATAAGACCAACCGGCAAGGACAGCCAAAAATGAATCCTAATAAATAGTCTCCTCATAATATATGCAAATCAGGCATGGGATTAAAATGTATAAGAAAGTACACAAGAGAAGTTACGTGGGTCAATCTGATTTATGAATCCACCCCTGAAATATGCATTATAACCCACCTCATCAAACAGATTATTAACAAAAGCTCTGAAAGTAAATTGTCCTGCAGGATATGCAACCTGAATATTTGTAGTAGTATAAGCGGGCATATCAAACGGCTTAACACCCACAGGTGAACCATGTCCATCGGGTCGCAAGGAAAAATCATTTGACGGACGGCTTCCAACATAGTAAGTACCTGTTCCTAAGGATAATCCTTTTAAGAAAGTTCGATTGAAAGTATAATATAACCATCCATTGGCAGTATATTCAGGTGCATTTAATGGAGCTGAACCTTCAACATAGGACGGGCTATCGTGATACCGTGCTTTCAGGTAGGCATATCCTAAAATCAGCTGCAGGTTTTCAGTCGGACGGCCTGACAGTTCTACTTCAATTCCATTCCTTTTAAGATTACCAGCTTTATAATAGAAGCCTGTAGGTTGGTTCGTCCCTTCTATATATTCGGTATTGGATAGATTTTCTGTTATTATATCATAATATGTAAAGTTAAACCTCAACTTATTATCGAGCCAGTCTGATTTAATACCAGTTTCCTTTTGGATGGTGGTTGAAGGCCCTATTTGTTCACCATTCGACATCCGGTTGGCTGCCGACCGTAAACTTGTAGTAGTAGCGTATGATCCAAAAAAGTTAATATTTTTAATAGGGCTGATCATTAATCCAGCCATTGGATTCCATGCATCACCTGGTGTATATCCTGCGTCTGAACCACTTATTGTAAGCCCATAGCTATATCTTAAACCGAAAATTGCTTTGATAAAATCTTTATAAGATAAAACTTCCTGTACCAATAACCCATATGCCGAACTTGAGGAAGTTATCGGAGATTGAGGATTAAGACTTACATTCCTTAACTCATTGTGGATATTATCACGCACTACATTTATGGTATCGATAACAGCTGATCCAAAACTGGTTGTACTTAGATTGTTTACCTTATAATCGAAACCTAATTGGAAGGTATGCTTAAAACTTCCGGTATAAATATCTCTTCCAACAAGGTCAAGTTGGAATATTGAATTTCTATCTTCACGCAATGACCTTGATAATACTCTTCTACGACTTTCATAATCATTATTTACAATGGTAGAAACAGATGTAGAAGTATTGTCCATATTATAATTTGCACCATAATATGCTGCTCTTATATTAAAGTAATCGTTGAGAATTTTATTTCCACGAATAACATACGTTGCAGTTTTATTATTCGCATTATCGAGGTTAAAACCCAGAAATTTTTCATGAGGCATTTCAAATAAAGCTTCAACATCATTTCCGGCAAGATTTACTGTACTGGTGTGGGGTGTGCGGTTATCATTCATATAATCCATTTCAAGGGTAATAATAGTTGTTGCATCAGGCTTCCATGAAACAGATGGATTAATATAGACCCTGTTGCTGTTAATAACAGGACGATAATTATCAGCACGCTGAAAGGTACCATTTATTCTGTAAGCGAAAGATTTTTGTTTATTTAACAGCCCTTGAAAATCGAATGACGGACTAACATACCCCCAGTTTCCCGTTCGGATAGAAGCAGTTCCCTTTTCTGTAAATTTTGGCGTTTTTGTAACAATATTAATCACTCCCCCGCCACTTCCTAAATCATTGCCTAATCCCTGTGTAATAGCGGCTGATCCTTTTATCACCTGTACACTTTCAATTCCCTGCATTTCAGTCAGCGCAGAACCGGTTCGGAAATCAGAATCTATCCTGACCCCGTTTTTAAGAACAGGTACACCTCTATAACCCCTGATGCTCATACTCTCTCTGACGCCACCATAAGATCCGAATAGCGTTACACCCGGAATGTTTTGTACTGCTTCAGTAATAGATTGAACCCCCTGTTCCAGAATCATTTTATCTGAAATTACTGAAATACTTTGTATCTGCTCGCTCGGCCTGAGAGGCATCCTGGTTATTGCACTCATTTTATCAGGTTGTTTATACCGCTGTCCAAATACTTCGACTTCATTTAAAAGAGCAGCATCTACATCCATCTGGAAATCAAGATGTACTATTTCACCTTTTTGAACAGTTATTTTATGAGATTGCTTTTCATAACCTAAAAAAGAAACCTCCACAATATGCTCACCCGGAGGAACATTATCTAACTGGTATCGACCGAACTCATTTGTGCTTGTCCCTGTTTTTCCATCCTGAATGACAATATTTACAAAGGGTAATACATTATCCATTTCGTCATAAACGTATCCTTCAATTTTTTGAGCAAATATGTTGATTATACTAATCAATATGAGGATGAAAGTTAAGTTTAGTGCCTTAAACATAATTTGATATATATTGATGTAACTTAAAGATGTCAGGCACAAAATTAGAGTTGTAACCTCCAGGTTACAATCCCTATAAATTGGGATTCTTTTGTCTTTTATTCATGTGAAAAATATTTAGTGTACATGGAACGAAAAAAGGACTCACTTCACACTAAGCCAAAAATAACTGCTAATGAGAACATTACAATCTTCATTTATAATCTCAGGAAACCTGAAAGATATCATAAACTGCACCTTTAAGCAAAAGGATATCATATCTTTTTATCTGTGTAGCCTTGAAATGTAGCACTTAGTAAAGGCTTCCAAGTGCATATCCTCTACATTTCATAAAAGAAATACCTGCATTGCACATAAAACAATACAGATCATAATATATAACATTTAAATTATAATACTGATCCGGTGAATATCTTATTAAGCAGGAAAATCGATACTAGCGGCTAGTAGAATTTTCAAGAGATTCAAGTGTCTTCCATACCTGAAATAATCCCCGGGGAACATGAAAACATCCTTTCCACTTTCCTCCTTTAAGTGGAAGCAAAACTTCTCCTCTCCTATTCAGGTA
>DASRQG010000578.1:0-2322 GCA_035645995.1 Mariniphaga sp.
TGAGAACCCATTTTTTATTTCCTGACCTTGCCGGCTTTACAGAATTGTGATAAAACTTTGTCATAAGTGCCGGCACTAAATAAAAGGATACTACAAGCGACACCGATAGATTGATTATCATTACCCATGTGAAATCTATTAATAACACCTTTTGGTTTTCTTCAAGAAAAAACACTACTGATAAAGCACCCAGAGTTGTAAGTGTGGCTGCAAGCAAGGCAATGAATACACGTAATCCTTTCTGCCGCTGCAGGTGGGTTACCATGATAATGCTGTTGTCGATGATGATGCCAAATGAGACTGTTATAGCAGCCAGTGAATAGATGTGAATTTCAACTTTCAATAAATAATATAAAAAAGCTGCAATCAGTAAATTTGCCAATAAGGAGATAAATAAAATACCCGATATGCGAAACGAACGGCTTACAATAAGCACAAACAGGAGTAAAATGAGTAATGAAAACAGGGTACGTATTCCTATTTTGGTCAGCTCTTCTTTAATAAAAACGGTGCTGTCTCTTGCTATCCTTACATCATACCCCTGTGGAAGTGCAGGAGTGATATTCTTGATCTGAAGCCGGACTTTATCAGCCAGTTTTAATTGATTTTCACCCGGAGCAGAATAAACAACCAGATTTACCGTATTCTTGCCATTTAAACGATAATAAGCGGTGGGAGGTTGTTCTCTAAGCTTTACGGAAGCAACATTTCCGAGATAAATGATGCGGCCGTTGATGTTCTTTACAGGCAAACTTTCCCACTTTTCGGGAGGAATATACGTTTGTGTGGAAAGTACCGGTAATATAGTTCCGGCTTGTCCTTTTTGATTTCCAAGAAATTCTGATCTGCCTAACTGATTAATCGCATTACTGATATCGAGCGGTGACAGGTTATAATTATTGAGAAGTACAGGATTAAAAGTTATTTCCCATTGGTAAGGCGTAACACCAAAAAGACTTATATCACCAATACCTTCGATCTTGAGCAATTCAGGGATAAGCTGTTGTTCGGCAATTTTACCAATCTGGTACGTCGTTGTGGTGGCGTTTAATGTCAACACCATAAATGAAGCCTGTTCATCATCCTTAGCACTGCTTGATACGATTTCCGGATAGCTCATCCGGGGTGGCAGATTATTACGCAACTGACGTATAAGCATAGATATTTCGTATCGTTTTTGGTCAAGGTTAACCTTTTTATCGAAATTTATTGTAATAACTCCGTTCCCCACAGAAGAGACAGATTCGATTGATTTTACCTGGTTGACTTTTCCTAATACGCCTTCAATTTTTGAGGTTTCCTGTTCAATAACCTGTGGTGATGCATTGGGCCAGTTAAAACGAATAGAAATCTGAGGGAGTTCACGACCCGGTTTAAACCTGACATCAAGAAGCGGAATAAAAGTAATTCCGACAACCATAAAAGCCATAAATACAACGATTACAGAAAAAGGGGAATGAGCAGTATGATTTGCCAGCCTTGGTTTCATTCTTGTTATTTATTGTTATTCCTTACTTTCACCTTCCTGGTTTCATTGTTTATAATTTTAACGATCCATAACTGAATCTTATGAATTCCTACGGAACAAAGATCTTTTTCTTAACGTATAATACATCAGCGGGATCAGAAACAAGCTAACCAGTGTTCCTGTAATCATACCGCCAATTATTGCCAGGCTAAGTGGCAACTGCAGCTCAGCTCCCATTCCTTTCTGAAAAAGAAAAGGCAGCAATGCCAGAATGGTGGTAAGGCTGGTCATGATAATTGGCTTTAACCGCCGGTGACCACCTATATAAATAGACCTGATAAGCGAATGACCACCATCCACCAATTTATTCATGGTATCTACCTTTAAAATAGAATCATTTATTACAATCCCGGCCATCACAATAATACCTATACCCGACATTATATTGATACCTGTTCCAAACAGTTTGAGCAACAGAAATACCCCAAACAGATTTAAAGGGACTTCAGTAAGAACGATGAGTGGCAGTATGAATGATTCAAATTGTATAGAGAGTATAAAATACAGGAGTAATAAGCTGATGCTGACAATAACCAATAATTCATTCAGCATCGATCGGTTTGCAAGTATAGATCCCCCGTAATTGACATCAAAACCTGCGTGATTTTCAGCAATGGCATTCAACAAAGAAACACTTTCCTGAAATTCATTGGGAGCGATGTTCAGTCTGACGGGGAAATACTCACCTTCCTTACCGGCTGCAATATTTTTAAGGCCTGTACCGGCACTTACTTTTACCAGACCGGATAAAGGAATTTGCTCACCATTTTGATTTGCTACTGTTACATGCTGTA
>DASRQG010000579.1:0-2120 GCA_035645995.1 Mariniphaga sp.
AGCATGGAAGATAAGAAGCTGTTGGTTGATTACTTTAATTCATTAACAGATAATTAGTAAATTTAGGATATTAATTGAACAGGTAGAGCCTTCTACTCACCTGTTCAATTTACCACCAATGAAATATTTTTAAAACTATTATTATGAAAAAATACACATGCCCAATGCACCCTCAAGTTCTCAAAGATGAGCCGGGGAAATGTCCATTATGTGGAATGGCTTTAGTTCCCTTTGGAAAAACTAGTGGTCACAATCACAGCCATCATAAACACGGGGAACATCAGGGTTCAGCAGACCAACATGATAAACATGAAGGTCATCATACACCTGATTTCCTGAAAAGATTTTGGATAAGTTTAATTATTACCATACCTATTCTTGCGCTTTCACACATGATCCAAGAGTAGTTTGGATTCAATCTGAAATTTACTGGTGACAAATACGTGCTTTTTGCCCTTGGGACTTTGATTTATCTGTATGGTGGTATGCCGTTCTTAAAAGGGATGATTGGAGAAATTAAGGCAAAAGCCATTGGGATGATGACCCTAGTAGCAATTGCTATTTCAGTGGCTTATTTTTACTCTACGGCAGTAGTATTTGGTCTTCAGGGTATGGATTTCTATTGAGAACTGGCAACGCTGATCGTAATTATGTTGCTTGGCCACTGGTTGGAAATGCGTTCGCAAATGGCAGCATCCAGAGCTCTTCAAACTTTGGTAGCGCTTTTGCCAAATGAAGTAACGGTGGAACGAGACGGTGAAGCTGTGAAAATAAAGTTGGAAGAATTGGTTAACAACGATATTGTTATTATCAAACCGGGAGAGAAAGTACCAGCAGATGGAGATGTTATTGATGGACTTTCTTATGTAAACGAAAGTATGCTTACAGGGGAAAGTGTTCCAGTGAAAAAGGAAGCCAAATCAACGGTTATAGCTGGAGCCATAAACGGGGATGGAGCGCTAAAAATAAAAGCGACAGGAGTCGGAAAAGACACCTATCTAAACAAGGTGATCAATCTTGTGCAAGATGCGCAAAGTGCAAAGTCGAATACACAAAACCTGGCAGATAAAGTTGCCAAATGGCTTACTTTTATTGCAATTGGAGTCGGTGTAGGAACATTTGTTTATTGGTATAATTCAAGTGGAGATATGGCATTCGCATTAGAAAGAATGGTAACGGTAATGGTCACAGCATGTCCTCATGCCTTGGGGGTTGCGATTCCTTTGGTAGTTGCTATTTCGACTACGCTATCAGCAACCAATGGACTGCTTATTCGTAATCGGACAGCATTTGAAATTACTCGGAATTTAACAACCATTATTTTCGATAAAACGGGGACATTGACCGAGGGTTCTCATGCCGTACAAAGAGTTATTGCTTTAGACAGTTTTACCGAAGATGAGATCATCCAGTATGCCGCCGCTGTGCAGCAAAACTCCGAGCACCACATTGCAAAGGGGATGATAAAACTTCTTAAGGAAAAAGGGCTTCAATTATGGAAATCTGATCATTTCCAATACATGCAGGGAATAGGTGTTAAAGGCACGGTAAATGGAAAAGAAGTTGTAGCCGCTGGGCCAAATTATTTTACGGAAAACAAAATTGAGAAACCAACGATCCCTTCGGAAATTGATCAGGACACAGAAACTATAAACTATGTATTCATTGAAGGTAAGGTAATCGGTATCATTACCCTTGCAGATCGTATAAGAGAAGGATCCCAAGATGCCATACGTCAACTTAAAGAAATGGGAATAAAATCATTCCTTTTAACTGGTGATAATGAAAAAATTGCGGCATCGGTTTCCAATAAATTAGGAATGGATGGATTTTTAGCGAATGTCCTGCCACATCATAAACAGGAAAAAGTAAAAGAATTTCAAGCGAAAGGTGAAATTGTTGCTATGACTGGAGATGGGGTCAATGATGCACCTGCATTGGCACAGGCTAATGTCGGAATCGCTGTGGGATCAGGAACAGATGTAGCTGCGGAAACAGCTGATATCATTCTAGTAAACAGTGACCCTAGAGACGTTGTCAAAATGATAGATTTTGGAAAACGTACCTATCGAAAAATGATACAAAACCTCATATGGGCTGTTGGTTACAATATAATTGCT
>DASRQG010000580.1:0-3769 GCA_035645995.1 Mariniphaga sp.
TCTAAAAATTATCAATTCTTCTGATGAAAGTTTTGAACATATAGAGCAGACATATAAAGTTTTTTTATTGTGCCGGTACTCATAAATTAAATTACCTGTCGATACCAAGAATATATTTGCAATTATAGTTTCGTGATGAAAATTATTATTGTTGCAGATAATGCAGGATAAAAACAGAATGAAATCCTGGCATATTTAGTATAATACTCAAATTTTATTGCCTGGATTTTTCATAAAGATCTATCCAATCCAGAGGTGTCAGTTTAGCCGACAATTGTCCTATTAATTCAAAAGGTATTTCATCCGGTTTTTTAAAACGGATGCAACTCTTTCCCATATCCGGTTTTTTATTGCTGTATTTAGAATATTCGTTTAAAAACCAAGAAAGGAGTTTTGTATCAGCATATATACCCATATGATATAATGCAATAAATTTTTTTTGTGAAGCAATGTTTATAAAAGGAAGCGGAAGATTTGGATTTGCATGATAACCTTCGGGATATAATGACTTCGGAATCACATATCCAATCATTCCATAACTCTTTTCCTCAGAAAATCCTTTCGGTAGGTTATCCAGAATTGTTTTTCTTAACCGGCTGAAGGCTTCTCTTCTGTCTTCAGCAAGTTGTTCAATGTAACTATCAGGGGTAACAGCATCATTCTTCATAACTAAAATGCAGGTAATAAATCTATGAATCTGCTAAACAGATCTGGTTTTAAAATGATTGGAAATATAAACCCGTAAACGGCTCCCAAAAAATGAGCATCATGTGCCACGTTATCTGCTTTGCGTTTGCCCATCTGATAAGAATAAATCAAGTACCCGATTGCAAATACAATACCCGGAATCGGAATGATCGCAAACAAGTATAGCATTTCCCAGGGATTCAGGAAGATGAATGTGAACAGTACGGAAGAAACTGCTCCTGAAGCACCAACTGCATTATAATAGTAGTCGTTTTTATGTTTTATTAAGCTCCATGCATTAGATATAACAATTCCCCCAAAATATAACAATATAAAATAAATGCCGGCTTTATTTCCAAAGAAATAGCCAAAGTATTGTTCAACATGTGGTCCAAAGAAGTACAATACAAGCATATTGACCAGCAAATGTGTCCAACCAACATGTACAAAAGCATGCGATATGATTCTGTAGTATTGTTTGCGATGAACTATAATTGCAGCATTAAATTGCAGTTTGTCCATTAGAGCAGGACTTTGAAATGCCAGATATGATACAACAGCTGTGATGCCAATAATTATCCAGGTTATCATGGGTGTAATATTTTATAAATCATTTCTTTTTGCAGTTCAGCCGTTTCAACCATTGTTGAAACGCCCATCCCTTTGCTTTTTAAATCATACTCCCTCAATATACCTATAATTTCATATAGTTTAGTGGGGTTGTATTTTTTTGAGGCTGTTATTAATTTTTTAGCATAAAATGAACTTGTTTTCATTTTCCCTGCCACTCCCTGTTCCGATTTTTCATTTAGAAAATGGATTGCAAACAATTTTGAATAGTACCCGAATAAGACTGCAATAGTCATTTGTATCGGATGTTGTTGTGAGTTGGCTCCAAAGTAATTGATGATTTGGTTGGCTTTAAGAACATTCCGTTGTGTAAGGGCATCCTGAAGTTCAAAAAGATTATAGTCTTTACTGATTCCAATGTTTTTCTCAATATGATCGGCAGTAATATGATTTGTGTCTTTAACTGCAATTACCAGTTTGTTCATTTCATTGGCAATTTTGCTCAGGTCGGTTCCTAAAGAATCGGTTAAAATCTGACATGCCTGTGGATCGATCGTATAACCATGCCGTTTTAATTGTTTCTCTACCCATCCGGATATCTGGTACTCACGCAATTTACTTGCTGTAAAAACCACACCCGACTGATTGATTGCTTTAACCAATTTGGTGTTTTTTGCAATAGTTTTATATTTATAATTTAACACCAAAATGGTTGAGGCCATTGGCTTTGTGGCATATGATAATAGTTCGTCTATTTTTTTTAGATTTTGTGCTTCTTTAACGATGATCACTTGCTTATCGCTCATCATCGGAAATCTTAAAGCGGAATGTATAATTGTTGTCTCATCTGTATCTCTGCCATAAAAGATAGTTTGGTTAAAGCCTTTTTCTGCGTCTGATAATACATTTTTCTCAATATAGTTGGAGATCTGATCGATAAAATATGGTTCTTCACCCTGAAGGAGGTAAATAGGATGATAAACCTTTTTCTTTAGGTTTTTTAATATTGTTTCGAACTCCATATTAGAATTTTAAATGTTTTACCGATAGACCATTATTTTTGATTTCGAGCAGTGAATCGATACCGGTTTGGATGTGTACATCAACATATTTTAAAGTAACCAGTTTGTCACTATCGCTGGTTTTAACACCTGTTGAAATCATCGGCTGGTCAGAAACCAAAAGGAGTGCCCCTGTGGGGATTTTATTTGTAAATCCTACAGTAAACAGAGTGGCAGTTTCCATATCAATTGCCATTGCCCTGGTTTGGGTTAAATATTTTTTGAATTGGTTATCATATTCCCATACCCGGCGGTTGGTTGTATAAACCACTCCGGTCCAATAATCAAAACCACCATTTCTAAGGACGTGAGAAACGGCTCTTTGGATGTTAAATGCAGGCAGTGCAGGAACTTCAGGAGGTAGATAGTCGGCTGATGTACCTTCGTTGCGTATTGCTGCTATAGGTAGAATAAAATCTCCAAGCTTATTTTTCTTCTTTAACCCGCCACATTTTCCTAAGAACAAAACGCCCTTGGGCCTGATTGCACTTAACAGGTCCATTACAGTTGCAGCATTTGGGCTGCCCATTCCAAAGTTGATAATGGTTATCCCTTCAGCGGTTGCATTAGGCATATTTCTGTCACTACCTGAAACAGGTACATTAAACCGTAATGAAAATTTTTCTACATACCCCATGAAATTGGTAAGCAGAATGTAATCTCCAAAATCTTCCAGCTTTGTTCCGGTATATCGTGGCAGCCAATTGTCAACAATTTCTTTTTTTGTCTTCATTCATTAAATATTACAGAAGATTGGTTTATTTTGTTTTTTGAATATTGGTAAACACAAAAATACATTTTTCCCGGAGGCCTGCCAATTATTGACAAGAAGATAAAGAAAATAAAATTCTAGGATGCATCAGCTTAATTTACCACCTTATGAACACAAAATTATTGAACGAGGATCAAAAAAATACATTTTCGATATAGTGCGAAGGAGGTATGTGTTATTGACACCAGAAGAATGGGTGCGTCAGAATTTTATGCAGTATCTTTTAATTGAAAAGAAATATCCTGTAGCTCTTATGGCAGTGGAGAAACAGCTTACTATAAACGGGAAGCTGTTTCGTTTCGATCTGGTGGTATATCGCCGGAATGGAACACCGTTGCTGATTGCTGAATTTAAAGCTCCCGGTGTGAAAATTTCACAGGCTGCATTTGATCAGGTGGTGAGGTATAATATGGCCTTGAAGGTTGAACGAGTATTAGTTTCCAATGGACTGCAGCATTACATCTGCGAAATAGATTATACTGAAAATAATTATAAGTATCTAAAAGAGATCCCGGAATATTAATTTCAGGTCAATATTTTCTGGAAAAATAATTCATCCTTCCATCCATGGGCAGTTTTTAACCAAGCTTTCTTTACTCCGTGTTGTACAAATCCCATTCCTTCAAACAAACGAATGCTTATATCATTATCGTCTGCAATGTTTGCATATAATTGTTTT
>DASRQG010000581.1:0-4982 GCA_035645995.1 Mariniphaga sp.
TTCTCTCGAAATAAAATAGCCCCTTCTGATTTTCAGTGGGGCTTATTTTATTATATATAATAAGTTATTATAAATTCACCATTCTAATATTTCTACAAATTTAATGTAGCATCTTTAATAAGCTCTTTTGCACCAATCATAGTGCCCAATTGTTTAGAAGACTGCTCCCTGAAATTGCGATGTGATTTCATCAGATTGCCTGATTGCAATGTTACAATCTTAGATTCATTAACCAGGTTAAGGAAAAGAATACTGTTGCGAGTGCTTGAGAGTCCATCCTTTACCCTTTTAATCTGGCGTTTTGTCAACTTAGGATTAAGCTCAAGAATAAAA
This sequence comes from Mariniphaga sp., assembly GCA_035645995.1. Lineage (GTDB taxonomy): Bacteria > Bacteroidota > Bacteroidia > Bacteroidales > Prolixibacteraceae > Mariniphaga. Next base: position 334 of record DASRQG010000581.1, read on the forward strand.
TCCCGTAAGCTGGTGACCTTATTAAATTGAGTGTAATCTCCAGATTTCTCCATCTGGGTGTAGCCATTGAAAACATCCGTAAGAGTATTGTAAATGACCTTTAAATCGTCAATCTGATCTTTTGAGAATGCAGAGTGATTATTATTGATGTAATTAAATGTTGATTCAGTAATAGCTTTCAATGATTTTGTGAGTTCATAAGAATAATCAACCAGCTGAACATATTCCTGTTCAAGATCAAGCGCATTCATCTGGATACTTTCCAGAGTAGGTACAACCTCATAATCCCGCTTATCTTTAAATTTCTCATACATTTCCAGAGCTTCATTCATTGCCTTGCGGGCTGCTTTTCTATTTTCATCGCTCAGTCCTTCAATTACTTTCTTCAGGATGAAAAGAGTTTTATCTAAAACAAGGTGAACATCTTTATTGCATGATGTAATCAATTGGTCTTTGGTTGATAAAACTTGTTGCTGCTGCTCTTCTTTGGATTTTCTTTTTGTGTGTAGTTTACTTGACTTAATCAGTAGAAACACAACAAGCGCAATCATAATTACAATTGCAATTTTACCTCCCCACATCAGAAAGAATCCGACAATCATTGAGAAAGTAAAAGCAATTAAAGCGGTTAATAGCCATCCTGCAACCACTGTAAGAACACCATTTATGCGATAAACAGCACTATCTCTTCCCCATGCACGGTCGGCTAGGGATGTACCCATAGCAACCATAAAAGTCACATAAGTGGTGGAAAGAGGAAGTTTCAGTGAGGTTCCAAGGGATACAAGCATTGCAGCTACAGTAAGGTTGACAGAGGCTCTGATTAGGTCAAATGAAGCCTTATTTTCCAGCTCAACCGGTTCAAACCTTTTGTCTATAAATCTTTTTATCGGTTCAGGAGTTATTTTACTAATTGATTTACTAAAGTTAAGGCTGCCTCTGACAATTGAACGAGACAAAGGAGATGATGAAAAACGCTCTATACCTTCTCCTTTACGTGCCAGATTGACTTCAGTTTCAGTTACGGTACGTGACTTTTTAGATAGTGTTAATGATAAAATCATTATTGTTCCTGCTCCAAGCAGCCACCATACATTAGCAACAACCGGTTCGGACAGTCTTCCCATGTATAAGGAGTTTACATCTCCGCCTGATGCGGCAACTCCTTGTGCAATCTGGAATGAATCGAAACCTGCCATAAATACTCCGATGAAATTTACCAGGTCGTTCCCGGCAAAAGCCATTGCAAGAGCAGCTGTACCAACCAAGACAATTACATTCAGAATTTTAACCTTGAAAACATGCTGCAATAAAGCCATAAAAAGAGTCCACCCTACAAGGGCATACAGCAGAGCTAAGCTCATGTTATTCTCCAGAAACAGCAACATTTCTTCAGTAACCAATACACTTCCTTTTAAACCTTTAAATACCGCAAAATATGTGATTGCCGTAAGTGCTATACCTCCCCACAAGGCACCCAAGTATTTAAAGGGCTTTTTGTATTTGAAAGAAAATAGTAAGCGTGACAAGTACATTATTATAGAACCTGCTACAAAAGCAATTGCTATCGATATAAAGATCCCACCAATAATTGCAAGAGCCTTACCGCTGTTAATAAATTCTCCCAAAGTGCTACCGGTATCAGTAGTCCAAATCGTAAAAAGTGCTACTGCAACTGCTGCACCTAATAATTCGAAAACAAGTGAAACTGTTGTTGATGTTGGTAGACCGAATGTATTAAAGAGATCAAGTAGAATAATATCCGTAAGCATAACAGCAAGGAACAGCATTATTATTGCCGGAAAGGTAAATTTCTCAGGATAGAATACCCCACTGCGTGCAATCTCCATCATTCCGCTTGAGAACATTGTCCCGAGAAGAATTCCGAGAGCAGCAACTGCAAATATTACTCTTACAGGAGCCACTTTAGAACCGATGCTGGAATTAAGAAAATTTACAGCATCATTAGATACTCCAACAATCAGGTCCAGAACTGCCAAACCAAGGAGAACAATTACAATAATCAAATAAATTGAGTCCATTGATATAAATTTGTAGATTTTATAACAGCCACAAAGATAAAACATTTCACTTGTAGTTTAACAGTAACTTAACTTAAATGTAGTAAAAGGCAACACGAAAAGTTTGTCAATTTTGACATTGTATCAACTATTTTTTAATGGAAATATCTATCTTTACCTTATGGCAAGAAAAAAACTTTCTCAATCTCAAATCGCATCCATAATAATCTTATGGATAGTACTTGTTGTATATATTATTTTATATGCGGAATTAACGGCTTTCACGGTAGCTTCGATAATTATGTCTGGAGCAATTGTATTTATCCCTATTTACAAAAGTCTCAAGAAATAGCGGAATTTGTGTCAAAAAACACATTTATAGTTGAAATATTTTAGAAATAGAAATTATTATCTAACTTTGCATTTCAAAATGATTATTTGATTAATGTGTTTAAACAACAGGGGCAAAATAAAAGCCGTAATAAAGTAATTTAAAATGAAATCATCAGATGTAATCAACTCATTAAAAATGCGTTTCCCAAACGAGCCTGAATACCTTCAGGCGGTTGAAGAAGTAGTAGAGTCAATAGAAGATGTATATAATGAACATCCCGAGTTTGAAAAAGCAAATCTAATTGAGCGGTTAGTAATCCCCGACAAAATACATACTTTCAGAATCACATGGGCAGACGATCAGGGCAAAGTCCACACTAATATGGGTTACCGTGTACAGCATAACAACGCAATAGGTCCTTACAAGGGCGGAATACGTTTTCATTCGTCTGTTTCGCCATCCATACTTAAATTTCTTGCCTTTGAGCAGACATTTAAAAATGCACTGACAACTTTACCGATGGGTGGAGCAAAAGGAGGTTCTGATTTTTCTCCCCGTGGAAAGTCTGATGCTGAAATAATGCGTTTCTGTCAGGCATTTGTAGAAGGATTATGGCGAGTTATAGGTCCTGACACTGATGTCCCTGCCGGCGATATTGGAGTTGGCGGACGTGAAGTAGGGTATATGTTTGGTAAGTATAAGAAACTTGCAGGAGAATTTACAGGAACATTTACAGGTAAAGGTCGCGAATTTGGAGGATCACTAATTCGACCCGAAGCAACAGGTTACGGCAATGTATATTTTCTTCTGGAAATGCTCAAGACCCGTAATATAGATATTAAGGGTAAAAAATGTATTGTGTCTGGTTCAGGAAATGTGGCACAATATACATGTGAAAAACTTATACAACTAGGAGCAATACCCGTTACTCTTTCAGATTCTGATGGATATATCTATGATCCGGACGGAATTGATGAAGAGAAATTACAATTTGTCATGGATTTGAAGAATCTCTATAGGGGAAGAATTCGTGAATATGCTGAGGAATTTGGATGTAAATACGTTCCCGGAGCTCGCCCGTGGGGTGAAAAAGGTGATATTGCACTACCATCAGCAACACAAAACGAAATCGACCAGCAGGATGCAGAGATGCTTATTAAAAATGGTGTATTTGCTGTTTCTGAAGGTGCAAATATGCCTAGTACACCTGAGGCAATCGATATTTTCTTAGAAAATAAAATACTTTATGCACCCGGCAAAGCTGCCAATGCAGGAGGAGTATCAGTATCAGGGTTAGAAATGACACAAAACTCCGAGCGCCTCAGCTGGCCATCAGAGCAGGTAGATGAGAAGTTAAAATGGATTATGGGTAATATTCACGAAAACTGTGTGAAATATGGAACCGAAATCGACGGCTACATAAATTATCCAAAAGGAGCTAATATTGCAGGATTTATGAAAGTTGCCAAGGCAATGATGGCTCAAGGAATATTATAAATCACATTCATTTCAAATAATATTTTTTTTATTCTGATAAATGCAGTATTTTTGCATCCTGAATAAAAAGAATGGTCCGGTAGCTCAGCTGGATAGAGCAACAGCCTTCTAAGCTGTGGGTCGTGGGTTCGAATCCCGCTCGGATCACTCTAAGAATCAAACACTTATCTAAATATTTTAGGTAGGTGTTTTTTTAGGAACAAACATATCACAAACATATTTTTAAAAACGGCTGTTTTCTCTCTTTTTTATAGGTGTCCAATATGTCCGATTAAATCACAAAAAAAAGGAATAAACATTTTACTGCCTATTCCCTTAATCCTGTCTAATATCAATTACATCAATACAATTTATTTTTAATGTTATTGAAATCGTCCATCGTCAAAATTCCTGCTTTATAGATACGCTTCCAGTCCCTGCGATAACGCTTCGTCGGATTACCTGCATAGTATTTTTTATAATGTTTCTTATATGTATTGTCAAGTGAATTTTCGCCCTGCATAACCGTTTGAAGGTACTCGACTTCGCTTCTCTGATTTGTGCTTAACGTTTGGATCCGATACAACCCCTTTGTTGCTTCACGGTGTAAATAATACTTACCAGTTGCATAAAGCTTTCTGCATCGTTTCTTTACTACGGGACAAAGGAAATAATACACTTCGCCCCTGCCTAAATTTGACGGCACCGTTACAAGCTTAATCCTGTAGCTGATCGGCTCATCCCTGTAATTGTATGAGAGTTCCATATATCCCGCATCGCTTCGGGTATCAACTAATATACTTATACTGCCTATCGTG
>DASRQG010000582.1:0-6864 GCA_035645995.1 Mariniphaga sp.
AATTGTTACTCACCTAATTGAATTAAACATAACCGTATTATAATTTAAGATTAAGCTTTTTGATGGTTCTGGCTTTTACTGCCGGCAAATGGGAATAATGCCTGTATATACTATAATTTTGTTGAAAAGGTTATTATGACATACAAGAAATTATGGAATAATATTCCGTTCAATCCCCGTAAAAGTCCGTTTTTCTATGGTTGGGTAATATTAGGAGCCTCTGTTGTGGGAGTACTGGCTAGTGCACCCGGACAAACAACAGGGGTGTCTACATTTACAGATTATCTAATTGATTCAATTAGCATAAGCCGGAATCAAATTAGTACAGCATACATGATTGGAACAATATGTAGTTCGATATTGCTAACATGGGCAGGGAGGAAATATGACAGATATGGAGCTCGCTGGACTGCTATCGGAGCAGCTTTATTACTCTCTGTAGTATTATTGTTATTAAGTCAGGCCGATAGAATCATTAATGTATTTGCCGGTAATCTTGATGTTTTCGCATACAACCTGGTTGCCTTAACAATCATGATTTTGCTGTTTTTTCTACTGCGATTTTCAGGACAGGGTGTACTTACAATGGTTTCACGAAATATGCTAATGAAATGGTTCATTGCAAAACGTGGATTTGCAAATGGTATTATGTCAGTTTTTGTGGCTTTGGGTTTTTCAATAGCACCTCTTACTTTCGACGGGCTTATTCAGGAAACCTCGTGGAGGCATGCTTGGATCATCATGTCTTTTTTCATTGGATTTATGTTTATACTTTTTGCTTTTATCTTTTTTAGGGATAATCCTGAAGATAATGGTCTCTTACCCGATGGCAAACTTCATAAACACCGGGAACATCATGTAACAATAAGGCCTTTCAAACAATTTACTCTAAAAGAAGCCAGACGTACTCTTTCATTTTGGTTATATGCCATACCATTAGCTATGTATTCGTTATATATTACCGGATTTTCATTTCATCTTGTATCAATATTTGAAGTTGCGAATATGGATCGTGATAAAGCATTAGCTGTTTTTATACCTATTTCGCTTTTATCAGTAGGAATTTCCTTTACGGGAGGTTGGATCAGCGACCGCATCAAATTAAAGTATTTGCTTTATTTTATACTTACAGGTGAATTAATTGCACTTCTGTCACTTGCTAATTTAAATGATGGAATCTTTTACTATGGTTTTATAATCGGGCATGCTATGGCAAATGGTTTATATAATGTTATCATGAGTGTTACCTGGCCAAGGTTTTATGGCCGTGACAATCTTGGTAGTATAACTGGTTTCGTAATGTCACTAATTGTTTTTTCCAGTGCATTGGGACCTTTGGCTTTCAGTTTTTCCTTTACCCATTTGGGAAGTTATAGCTATACTTCCTTTTTTCTTGCTGCTGTGGTACTGGTATTATTGATTCTTGGCAGGAAGGGAAATAATCCTCAGGATATGTTCGAATATAAGGAAGGAAATGATTAGTTTTGAATTCACATTATATTATTTGAATTTTCATAGAAAAATATAAACATCAACTAAAATGAAGAACAGCATTTTCTATTTCATTTTACTACTCGGATTAGTTCTGAATAGTTGTAATAACGCAAATAATTCAGAAGAATGGGTTTCTATATTTGATGGAGAAACATTAAAAGGTTGGAAAGTTACAGATGAAAACCAGGAGAGCATAACTGTTGAAGACGGGGCTATTAAATGTGCCGGAGATCGTGCTCATCTATTTTATGAAGGTGAGTATAGGAATTTTGAGTTTGAAGCAGAGGTGAAAACAGGTGAAAAATCTAATTCAGGTATTTTTGTTCACACAAAATATCAGACTGAAGGTTGGCCCAAAAATGGTTATGAAATACAGATCAATAATTCATACCGTGGTTCTTCAAATTTTCCGGAAAGAAGAAAGACAGGAAGTATCTATAATATTCGTAATGTTTATTATCCATTGGCAGAGGATAATGAATGGTTTAAGATGAGGGTAAAAGTTGTTGAGAATAAAATTGAGGTATTTGTAAATGATATTAAGGTGAACGAATATATTGAACCTAATGATCCCTGGAGGGCCAAAGGAGACGAAGGCCTGCGACTGGGGAGCGGTACTTTTGCTTTACAGGCACATGACCCGGGAAGTACAGTATGGTTCAGAAATATAAGGGTTCGTGCAATTTCAAAAGGTGAACCCGATGAGATGAAGGTGGATCAGGAATGGGATACTTTAATAACAAAACTTATGCGTGCCGGGTTTCCGGTAATTGATTATCATGTACATTTAAAAGGTGGACTTACGATTGAAGAAGTTGTAGATAATTCACAGCGGTTAGGAATTAATTATGGAATTGCACCCAATTGTGGATTACATTTTCCTGTTACCGATGATGAATCGCTTTTTGAGTATGTAAAATCTGTAGAAGGTAGTCCTACTTTAAAAGGAATGCAAGCTGAAGGCAGGGAATGGATAACACTGTTCTCCCCGGAAGCAATAGCTCAATTTGATTATGTGTTTACTGATGCGATGACATTTACCGATTATAAAGGCCGCAGAAACAGAATATGGATCCCTGAAGAAGTATGGGTAGATGATAAACAGCAATTTATGGATCAATTGGTTGGTAAAATTGAGGCAATTTTTTCTCAGGAACCTGTTGACATTTATGTGAATCCTACTGTTCTGCCTGATGAATTGAAACCAGAGTATGATGAATTATGGACAACTGAACGTATGGAGAAGGTTGTTAAGGTATTGGCTGACAATAATATTGCACTTGAAATAAATGCAAGATATAAGGTGCCTTCAGCAAAAATGATTAAACTGGCTAAGGAAGCCGGCATAAAATTTACTTTCGGTACTAATAATGTAGCAGATGATTTGGGTCAGTTGGAATATTGCATACAGATGATTGAAGAATGTCAGCTTACTCCTAATGATATGTTTGAAGTGAAGCCTGATGCTGAAAAACCAGTCAATATAAAAGGATTACCTTCAAAAATAACAGGATAACTGATGTTCGATTCTCTTTTTTTAAGTGAGATTCCCATTCACCCTGACTGGTATTCTTTTTTAGAAAAGGAAACCATTGAACTGATAAGGGAAATAGAAGCTAAAATTAAAAAAGATGATTTTACACCGGAACCTGAAAAAGTATTAAGATTCCTGACTGTCCCGCTTAAAGCGGCCAAAGTGGTCATAATTGGACAGGATCCATATCCTCAACCGGGTATTGCTACCGGAAGGGCTTTTGAAGTTGGAAACTTAAAGTCTTGGAGTCAGTCGTTCCAGAATGTTTCCCTGAAGAATATTTTGCGTGCAGTATATAAAGCATATGCCGGGCAGGTTATTTCTTATGGTTCATTGAAGGAAAAGTTATTTACTGACTTTCCAGTCCTGCCTCCCAATCGATTATTTGAATCCTGGGAGAAACAAGGGGTCTTATTATTAAATACTTCTTTGACTTGTAGAACTGGTTTTCCCGGTAGTCATCAAAAAATTTGGGATGCGTTTTCACATCGATTATTGCATTATATTTCTATTGAAAATCCTGGTGTCAATTGGTTTATTTGGGGTGATCATGCATTAAAAGCTACCAGAAATTTAAAAATGCAATACTATTTTGTTTCAAAACATCCTATGATGTGTTATGAAAAGCCGGAAAGAGAAAATGATTTTCTTTATGGCCAAAATAATTGTTTTAATTCACTAATGCACATAATAGATTGGACCGGTTATTCAGATGATAAAGGGAAGAAACGTCAATATGAACTTTTCTAATAATATTGAATCGACTGGACTAAGTCAGTAAATGTATTTTTCTTTTTTAAGGCGAATTTTATGAGTTCTAATATCTCTTGTTCCTGAAATGATGCCCTATTGATACAAAGGTCGAAACATTCCCTCTCCAGAGATTCTTTTTTTATGGACTTCCGAAAGAATTCTCTTTCCTTTTCTACCCTGTTTATAAATTCAAGGGCTTCTTGTTTGTTCAGTCCATTATTTTTCATTATGGTATTTATCCTGTATTCAATGGGTGCAGTTAATCGTATGTGAAGAGCATTCTTTATATCATGTGCAATAATATGTGCTGCACGGCCAACGATAATACAGTATCCTTCTTCTGCAAAGGAATGAATTACTTCATGTACTGTTCGTATGATCTTTTTCTCACTTATAAATTTTTTTGTTCCAAATGCATTAATGATTTCACTTAAAATATTACTATCGAATTTAAATATACGCCTTACCTGTGCGGGATCCATATTTAATTCTTTAGCACTTTCATAGAAAATCTCTTTGCTTAAAACTCTCCAATGGGGCTCCAGGGTATGTCTGTTCAAGCTTTCAGTTAATAAAGTTGCCAATTTCACTCCTTCACAACCTACTTGCCGTGATATGGTGATTAAAGGACCCGGGGTTTTTATTATTTTGCTAACAGGTTCTTTTTCTCCCAATCGCTTATTTAAATAATCCAATAATGCGTTGCTCATCTTTAGTTTTTTATTTTAATATACGTAATAAATATGTGTCAGGGTGTGTTATTGAATATGTTATAAAGCAATTTATGGAAATTATTCCTGAAGTAATATATTAGAATAATAAACATTAATCAATATGTCGGATCAGTATTGAAAGTTACTATGCTAATTTTTGGCTACATCTTATCAGCAATTTTCGGGGGAATGATTAAGAACGGATTATCTGTTTACTAGGTATTATAATTCGGGTATAAAAAAGAAGAAGGTGCTGCCTTCTCCTAATGTTGATTCTACCCAAATTCTTCCATTATGTAATTCAGCAATCTTTCTGCATTGTGCAAGTCCAATTCCTGTACCATCATATTTGTTTCTTCCGTGAAGACGATGGAACAGGTTAAATATCTTTTCTTTTTGAGGATCAGGAATTCCTATGCCATTATCCTTTATCGAAAATTCCCAACCTTTCTTAACCTGCCTGGCAGTTATGAATATTTCAGGTGATACTTCCTGGAATCGATACTTTAATGCATTGCTGATCAGGTTCTGGAATAAGAGCCTTATTTCTATCGGATATACATTAATAGTCGGCAGTGGAGCAACATTAATCTTTGCATTGCAACCAATTATGGAGGAATCAAGATCAAGCAAAACAGTATTTACAAGTTCATTTAAATTGGTAGATTCCAGATTCATGCTTTTTCCCATCCTTGCATATTCCAGTAATCCGGTAATCATTTCCGACATACGTGCTGACGATTTGCTAATGTAATCGAGCATCTTTTTCCCATCTTCATCCAGTTGATCCTTCTTGCTTATAATTAATAATTCAGCAAGACTTATGATTGAATTTAGAGGTTCTCGTAGGTCATGGGAGGCAACATTTGTAAATTCTTCTAATTCTTTATTCTTTTCTTCTATCTCGTGAGTGTATCTTTTAATTGCTTCTTCTGTTTTCTTCCTGCCGGTAATATCAATAACAGATGCCAAAACATATTGCTCCCCATCTTTATGAATTGGATTTAATCCTATTTCAACCGGAATTTCTGTACCATCTTTTTTAACTGCAAACAAATCGCGACCGGCACCCATTGGGCGAGCTTTTGGATGTGCATGAAAGTTTCTCCGGTGCTCGGGATGATGTTGTTTCATGCGGGAAGGTACCAGAATTTCTATTTTTTGACCTATAAGCTCTTTGCGGTCGTACCCAAACAGCACTTCGGTTTGTTTATTTACCATTGCTATATTTCCGGAAGGATCAGTTAGAATCATTGCATTTAAAGCAGATTCTACAAGCAGTTTGAATTGTTCGTTTGCCCTTATTCTCTCGCTTATATCGGTGATTGCTACAAGAAAATAAATCTGACCTTCCGCATCTATGGGGTTAATTCTTACTTCAGCCGGGAAACCTCTTCCTGTTTTCGTTAGTGCGGTTACATCATCATCAGGGCCTACTCTGAAAGTGGTTGGATTAATAAAATAATTCTGCCAAAACTCCGGCGGCTTGATACGATGAATATCCGGCAGCAAGATATCCAGTGCCTGTCCCTTTAGTTCTGCTTTTTTATATGAGAACAAATTTTCAGCAAAATTATTTACATATACTATGTTCTCCCGCTCATTAATTAAGACCAAAGCTATTGGAGAAGCCTCGAGAATTATTTGTAAGTTGATATCCTTTTGTTTAATTTCCAATTTATTAGTATTTATTAGCTATATAAATATACAAAAATCTTTTTTAAATTAATGTATTCTGCCGGATTTGTATTTTGTGCTTAAAACCATTATTATCGGTAAAAAGTTTAACAGCATTAATGGATATTATAGATTTTAATATATCATGCTATAGATAATTATAATATGGTTAATCGATCGGGTAATTATTTTGATTAATTGGATTTTTCAGGATGCATGAAAAAATATGTGTATTTACCATGATAAGCGCTAAATTCAAGTTATACAAAGCATGATTTAACTATTTGAATACTAGAAAATATATAATAAGATGCATTCAAGCATTGTGAAAAATCAATGCGATTTAAATTATCTGATCTCCCAACATAGGTCGATTGCTGTAACAACAATAACATTAAATACCAATAGGCATGCATAATAAAATTTTGATAAAACATTAAACTTTATAATTGTTGGTTCTAACAATTGATGCGACAACTAGATTTATATTTTTTTAAAAAAGGAAGAGGCTTAAAATATATATTAATGCGATTGCACTTGTTCCTTGAATCAAAGTGGCTACAGTATGTGTTCTATAGCCTGTTTTTACATCCATTCCCGAGAATTGGGTTACCACCCAAAAAAAGCTATCGTTGGCATGTGAGATGGTCATAGCACCTGCTCCGGTTGCCATTACAGCAAGTACTTTCCCAT
>DASRQG010000583.1:0-3111 GCA_035645995.1 Mariniphaga sp.
AATGATACTTCACTTAATTGGGATGTGCGTGCAAGGGGATTGGGCGGAACAGTTAATAGACCATTGACTACTTGTGCTGAAGAGAATATTCTTGCTTATCAAATAGATAAATATCATGCTGAAGATATTCTTATACATGAATTTGCACATACCATTCATTATGTAGGCATTGCTCCTATAGATGATAATTTTAATAACCGACTGCAGGTTTCTCTAGATGAAGCTATTGCAAATGGAAGATGGATAAATACTTATGCTGCAACAAATATAGCTGAATATTGGGCTGAAGGAGTTCAAAACTGGTTTGATGTTAATGCTGAAGTAGATAATGACAGTGGAGACGGGAAACATAACAAGGTTAATACCAGAGAAGAATTGAGATTATATGACCCGGGGTTGTTTAAAATTATTTCGGAATATTTTCCTGAAACCGATGAGCCAATTAGTCGCCATATTGCTATCAATCTTTTTCAATGTGAAATTTAAAAATAAAAAATTGAAAAGTAAAAATATTATAGTTTTACTGGTATCTGCACTTTGTGTGTTTGTTACTAATGCACAATCCGCATGGGAGCGAATTGCAGAACGACCATCAACATTATTTATGGATCAGGGTGAATCGAATTTCACTACAAATTCCTTCAGACTTTCTTTAGTGGATGCATCTCAAACCGTGAAGCATCTGTCTCCTTTATCAGATACATCTTTTGATTATACACCGTCGGATCGTATCATGCAAAGAGATAAAGACGGCCTATATCATCTCGGTGATTTAAATATAATGTTAAAAAAAGAAGGTGAGAGTAATTGGAGACGTTATTCAACTGCTGAACAGCGTAGACCGATAGATAAACTGCCGGTAAAGGGAAATATACTTGCTGCAGCTGATCTTTCTGCCACTCTGCCTGCAGATATTCCTGTAAAAATAAAAAGGTTTTGGGAGACCCTTGATGGAGACCTGGTTTTACGTTTTCAGATAACAAACAACTCTTCAGAGAAAGTAGAAATTGGATCATTAGGCATACCTCTAATATTTAACAATATTCTAGAAGGGAAGAGTTTGGATGAGGCACATCATGACAACGTGTTTTTTGATCCATACATCGGACAAGATGCCGGATACCTTTTGGTAAATCGTCTCCATGGAAAGGGAGGCAGCATGTTGGTACTTCCTCATCAAAATGCAGGTTTTGAAGCTTATAATCCTTTAAATGATGATCCAACTCCAAAGGGAGTGATTTTTGAAGGATTTCATGAGTGGCTGATTCATAGTAAAGCTAACTCAGAAACAGAATGGATTGGTGTAGAGCAGTGGAATGAACCTACTTCTACTATTCTTGCAAGTGGAGAAGTGAAGGATTTTTCATTAAAATTTGTAATTGCACCATCAATTCGTGAAATTGAAAATAAATTGATTCAGGAACAAAGACCAGTAGCTATTAGTCTTCCAGGCTACATTGTCCCGATGAATGAGAAAAGTAATCTTTTTATTAAATATCCTAATAAGATAGCTAACATAACAGTGTATCCGGAAGATGCGCTAACAATTAAACGTAAAGGTGATACTAATAACGGATGGTCGCATTTTGAGATAGAAGGCAGGGAGTGGGGAAGAGCAAGGTTGTCAGTTATTTATGAAGACAAAACACTTCAAACCATTAATTATAAAGTGATTAAATCACAAGAACAAGTTGTAAATGATTTGGGAAATTTTCTTACAACTGAACAATGGTATGAAAATGATGGAGATCTTTTTGGACGTTCACCTTCTGTAATGAATTACGACTATGATAAAAAAGAAATACTCACACAGGAGCGTCGTTCCTGGTTTGTAGGTCTTAGTGATGAGGCCGGTGCAGGTAGCTGGCTTGCAGCAATTATGAAGCAGCTGATACAGCCGGAAAGAGAGGAAGTGGAGAAAATGAAGCGCTTTTTAAATGAAACTCTTTGGGGAGGTATACAACATGACTCAGACTCTACGAAATATGGTGTCAGAAAAAGTCTCTTTTACTATGAACCTGAATTAATGCCGGAAGGTACATATAGTGATTCAATACGATTCAGGGGATGGGAAGCATGGTCTATTGAAAATGCGGAAGATCTGGGCAGGTCTTACAACTATCCTCACGTTGCGGCAGCTCATTGGGTAATGTATCATTTGGGAAGAAACCGAGGTTATGATGATATTGATTGGAAACTCAGCCTCAAAAATGCTTATTACACATCAATTGCGATGATGAAATTTGCTCCTTATTATGCTCAATTTGGACAAATGGAGGGTTCTGTATTTCTTTACATCCTTTTAGATTTACAACGTGAGGGATTCACTGAGATGGCATCAGAACTGGAAGCCGAAATGAAAAAACGTGCTGATCACTGGAATTCACTGGAATATCCGTTTGGAAGTGAAATGCCATGGGATTCAACCGGACAGGAAGAGGTGTATATGTGGACATCATATTTTGGTTTTGATGATAAAGCAGATGTTACTCTTAATGCCATACTTGCATATATGCCAACTGTACCTCACTGGGGGTATAATGGTAGTGCCCGCAGATATTGGGATTTTGTTTATGGTGGAAAGCTTGCCAGGATAGAAAGACAGTTACATCATTATGGCTCGGGACTTAATGCAATTCCCGTTCTAGATGCATTTTGGGATAACCCGGATGATTTTTATCTACTACGTGTGGGGCATGCCGGTTCTATGGGTCCTTTGGCTAATATAACTCAAGAAGGATTCGCTCCCGCGGCTTTTCATTCTTATCCTTCAACACTAGATATAGACGGATATACATGCGACTATGGAAGTGGCTTTTATGGATATGCTGTTAATTCTTCAACTTATGTTTATAATCATCCGGAATTTGGATGGCTAGCTTTTAGTGGAAACCTTACACAAAATGGAGACTTGATAAGTACTGAATTAACAACCGCCGGAAAAAACAGGGTTTTCATCGCTCCTGAAGCCTTGAAAATTGAAACAAAATCTGGTCAAATTAATCGGGTTGATTATAACCCGCAAACAGGCGAAGTTAATGTCATATTTGAAGGTAATGTTCAGTTGGATATAAATGCAATTGACAAACAAATAACTTTTCTTTCAGGTGA
>DASRQG010000584.1:0-2947 GCA_035645995.1 Mariniphaga sp.
ATCCGGAAATGTTGAAGGCCGTGACCTGCGTGGTGTTGTAGAAGAGATCAAAACACATATTAATACAAACGTTGACTTGCCCGAAGGATATAGAATAGAATACGGCGGACAATTTGAAAGCGAAGCCCGTGCTTCCCGGACGCTTCTGTTTACCTCAATAATCGCAATTGTGGTAATTTTTCTGTTGTTATATCACGAATTCAGAGATTTTTCTCTGGCAGGTATTATTCTTATAAACCTTCCTTTGGCGTTGATAGGCGGGGTATTTGCAGTTTGGATAACTTCAGGCATACTCAGCATTCCATCTATTATCGGCTTCATAACTCTTTTTGGCATTGCAACCCGGAATGGTATTTTGCTTGTGTCGAATTACCAACGCCTGCATTATAATAAGTTATCTATAAAAGATATAATTATTGAAGGGTCTGCTGACAGACTGAATGCAATATTAATGACTGCACTTACTGCAGCTTTTGCTTTAATACCTCTTGCACTTACAGGTGATTTGCCCGGAAACGAAATTCAAAGTCCGATGGCTCAGGTTATTCTTGGGGGATTACTTACTTCTACTTTATTGAATGTATTTATTGTTCCTATTGTTTATAGTATCCTTTATAATCGTGGAATTATTAAATCCAGTGAACCATGAAATCAATGCTCATAAATTTTATTGTAATTTTCTCCATCTTCTCAGTTTCTGCCCAAAATGATCCGGGAAGGATTCTTGAGCAGGTTGAGGATAATAACAGTACGCTGAAAGCATACCGGTCTGAAACAGATGCTGCGTTAATAGGAAATAAAACAGGATTAATGCCACCGAATCCCGAAATAGAATTTAATTATTTATGGGGCGATCCTGCAGGTATAGGCACTCGGACTGATATTTCCGTTGTTCAGTCATTTGATTTTCCAACTGTTTATTCCTATCGGGCACAGCTGGCTGCCATGCGTAACGAACAGGCCGAATTGTTATATCAGAGGTATCGTAATGAAATGTTTCATCAGGTAAGAATGATTTTGGCAGAACTAACCTATATTAATGCACTGGTTGTTGAATATTCTGAAAGAGCTGAACATGTTCAGCAGTTAGCCGATAGTTACAAAAGAATGTTGGAAGTAGGAGAAACTTCTATTTTGGAAGCAAATAAGGCAGGTGTTAACCTTCTCGGAATTATAGGGGAACTGGAACAACTAAAGTTGGAACAACAAATGCTCTTGGCAGAACTGGAGCGGTTAAACGGGGGTAATCCTGTCAATTTTACTAACACTTCATTTGAGTTGATGCCTCCGGAACTGGATTTTGAGTCGTGGTATGCATTGGCTGAAAAGGAGAATCCGCTGCTAGGATGGCTTAAACAACAAGTTGAACTTTCTCTTAAACAGGTTCAGTTACAGAAAGCTTTGAGAATGCCTAAATTTCATGCTGGCTATATGAGCGAAAAGGTTGTAGGGGAACAATTTCAGGGTATAACAGCAGGAATATCAATACCTCTGTGGGAAAACAAACAGCGGGTTAATGAATCCAGAGCATTGGCCGGGGTTGCTGTTGATAAGGAAATAGATGCAAGGTTCCAGTTTTATTCGGAAATGAAAAAACATTATCAGAAAACTATAGCCCTTCAAGCTCAAGCGATTGCCTTTGAAACACAACTGAAAACATATAGTAACCGGGAGTTGCTTGAAAAAGCTCTGGATGCGGGAGAATTGTCACTAACCGAATACCTGATTGAAGTATCTGCTTATTATGAGGCTATTGATAGAATGTTGGAACTGAAATATGAAACGCTAAAAGCAAGGTATTTGCTCAGGAGATATGAGTTGTAGCGTTTACAGACTTACACATTGAAATAACAAGTATGCAATGTAAACAACACAAAGGATTTCGATAATTTCATTCAATGAAGTCAATCAATTAAAATTAATTATTTGAGAGATAATGGTGTGGAGGTATTAAGTGAAAAGAATAAAAAGCTGCCCTTTTAACAAGGACAGCTTTGAAATATATATATCAATGATTTTTTTCTGAAATGTAACGTTCTGCATCAATAGCAGCCATACATCCAGTGCCGGCAGCAGTAACAGCTTGCCTATACACTGAGTCCTGCACATCACCACAGGCAAATACTCCCGGGATGTTTGTTTTTGAGGTGCCGGGTATTGTTTTTATATAACCAACTGTATCAGTTTCAAGGTAATCTTTGAAAACCTCAGAATTCGGTGTATGCCCTATAGCCAGGAAAAATCCATCTATTTTAATTTGGACTTCCTGCTCATCAGCTTCACCTTTATTTTTTACCAGATTAGCACCTGCAACAATATTATTCTCTCCAAATAAACCTTTAGTCTGATGTTTCCAAAGAACTTCAATATTGGGTGTATCCATTACACGCTGTGCCATTACTTTTGAGGCACGGAAAACATCTCTTCTCACAATCATATAAACCTTATTACAAAGACCTGATAAATAAAGAGCTTCTTCGCAGGCAGTGTCCCCACCACCTACAACAGCAACATCCTTTCCTCTGTAAAAGAAACCATCGCAGGTAGCACATGCCGAAACCCCTCCACCGGCATATTTTGTTTCATCCTCCAGTCCCAGGTACTTTGCCGTAGCTCCTGTAGCAATAATTAAAGTATCAGCTTCTATCAGTTTTTTGTCATCAATCCATACCTTATATGGTGTCCTTGAAAGATCGGCTTTTGTTGCAAGTCCCCAGCGAACATCTGTGCCAAATCGTTGTGCCTGCTTTTTAAAATCTTCCATCATAACGGGGCCCGTTATGCCCTCAGGGTATCCTGGATAGTTCTCTACTTCAGTGGTAGTTGTTAATTGTCCACCTGGCTGTAGACCTTCATACATTACCGGATTAAGATTAGCCCGGGCAGCATAAATGGCTGCAGTATAGCCGGCAGGGCCTGATCCTATAATTAAACATTTTACCTTTTC
>DASRQG010000585.1:0-8024 GCA_035645995.1 Mariniphaga sp.
CAATGATAGTGATATAAGTATGGCAGCAGCTGCTTTAAAGTGTTTCATAATCAGGTAAATAAAGGTTTAATTTTTTAGAATCATTTAAACAGATTTAATTGACGTGCCAATCGACACTATTAAGTAACAAAAAAAGTAAAACATAGAAGAAAAACTACAGGCTAAATTTTAATTTTAATTTTTCGAAAAATATTTTACCTGGTATTGGAAGTTCAGTCCGGCAATGGAAAGGCTGATGATAAATTTTCATTTATATAAACATAGAACATTAGATTGAAATTGTGGTGATATATTTCTGAAAATACCGGATAGTTCAAATATGTACCTGCTCCATACCTTGTCCAGTTCCGGAGCAAAGGCACATGGAGCAGGACTGGACTTGGACTGGACATGATCTGGATAAAGTCTGTAGATTTGTAATTTAAGGTATGTGGTAAAAAGTGTTCAGATAAATGATGTTGGTAATTATATTTCCAATCATATGTGAAAAATAAATAATTATAAAATGGCAAGGCAGGTTATCTGGTAAAGGGTAAGAATAAAGTTGCAGAATCTGTATTCCCGAACCTTTGTATCTCAGTTTCAATCTTTCTCCAACTGAAATTTCTATATTTGCATGTTTTTTTAATGAAAGCAGCAGAACAAGGAGTGTTATATGTCAGTTAAATTTAAGGAATATAAGCAATTAGATCTCTCTGAGGTTAATAAAAGAGTTTTAAAACGGTGGGAAGAAGATGATACCTTTCACAAAAGTATTTCGACGCGTGAAGGGCAACCTACTTTTATTTTTTACGAAGGACCGCCGTCTGCCAATGGAATGCCTGGTATTCATCATGTTATGGCACGCGCTATAAAAGATATCTTTTGCAGGTATAAAACCATGAAGGGATTTCGTGTTCACCGGAAGGCAGGATGGGATACACATGGTTTACCTGTGGAGCTGAGTGTGGAGAAATCCTTGAATATCACCAAAGAAGATATTGGAAAAAAAATTACTGTTGAAGAATATAATGCTGCATGCAGACGGGAGGTTATGAAGTACACCCGGGAATGGGAGCAACTAACCCGAATCATGGGTTATTGGGTGAACATGGATGATCCTTATATTACCTACGACAGTAAATATATAGAAACAGTTTGGTGGTTGTTGAAGCAGATTTATACCAAAGGTTTGCTCTATAAAGGATATACCATTCAGCCTTATTCTCCGGCTGCAGGTACCGGGCTTAGTTCTCACGAGTTGAATCAACCCGGTTGTTATCGTGATGTAAAAGATACTACCATTGTAGCTCAGTTTAAAGCCATCAGAAATGATCGTTCAGAATTTTTATTTGATGGAGTAGACAGTGAATTGTATTTTTTAGCCTGGACAACTACTCCCTGGACCTTGCCGTCTAACACCGCATTAGTTGTTGGTGAAAAAATAAAGTATGTTAAAGTAAAAACATTTAACCCTTATACCGGTTCATCGGTAGCTTTAATTCTCGCAAAAGATCTAGTACATGTTTATTTCAACGCTGAAAAAGAGGATGCACCTCTTGAAGAATATAAGCAGGGGGATAAAGATATCCCGTACCAGGTTCTTGGGGAGTATTCAGGAGAAGAGCTGGCCGGAGTGCAGTATGAACAGCTGATTGAGTGGGTGAAGCCTAAGGGAAAAGCATTTGAGGTTATAACAGGTGATTTTGTAACCATTGAAGATGGTACCGGTATAGTTCATGCCGCACCAACCTTTGGTGCAGACGATGATCGTGTAGCACGTCAGAATGATATTTCGCCGCTGATTGTTGAAGATGCGGATGGAAAAATACAGGCTCTGGTTGATCGGAAAGGCCGCTTCTTCCTGATTTCAGAATTGGATGAATCATTTGTAAAAAAGTATGTAAATACTGAAAAGTACAAAGAGTTTTCGGGACGGTATGTGAAGAATGAATTTGATGACAAATTAGAAGAAGATGAAAATACGGTAGATGTTGATATTGCAGTAATGTTGAAGCTGGAAAATAAGGCTTTCAGAATTGAAAAGCATGTACATAGCTATCCTCATTGCTGGAGAACTGATAAGCCGGTTTTATATTATCCGTTGGATTCGTGGTTTATAAAAACTACTGCCGTAAAAGATCGGATGGTTGAGCTAAATAATACGATCAACTGGAAGCCTCAATCGACAGGTAGTGGAAGGTTTGGTAACTGGCTTGAAAACCTCGTTGACTGGAACCTTAGCCGATCGCGTTTTTGGGGAACTCCTTTACCGATATGGAGAACAGAAGACGGGACGGAAGAAATTTGTATTGGTTCTGCTGAAGAATTAATAGCTGAGATAGAGAAATCATTGTCGACAGGATTTATGGATGAGAATCCTTATAAAGATTTTAAAAAGGGAGATTTTTCAAAAGAGAATTACTCTAAAATAGATTTTCATAAACCCTATATTGATCAGGTAATCCTGGTATCACCTTCGGGAAAGAAAATGTTCAGGGAACCGGATTTGATTGATGTATGGTTTGATTCCGGATCAATGCCTTATGCACAGCATCATTATCCTTTTGAGGCGGAAGGCCATTTGGGATTTGCATCAGGTTCAAATAAAGATGGAAAAACATTGTTCCCGGCTGATTTTATAGCGGAGGGAGTGGATCAAACCCGTGGATGGTTTTTTACACTACATGCTATAGCAACTATGATCAGTGATTCGGTTGCATATAGGAATATTATTTCAAACGGGCTGGTGCTTGATAAGAATGGTAATAAAATGTCGAAACGTTTAGGCAACGCAGTTGATCCTTTTGATACCATTGAAAAGTATGGTTCTGATCCGCTTCGGTGGTATATGATAACCAATGCCCAGCCATGGGATAATCTGAAGTTTGATGTGGAGGGGATTGAAGAAGTTAAGCGTAAGTTCTTTGGCACCCTCTATAATACCTATGGGTTCTTTGCATTATATGCCAATGTGGATAACTTCAGTTATTCTGAAAATGACATACCGGTTGAAGATCGTCCGGAGATAGATCGTTGGATATTATCTTTGTTAAATTCACTTATAAAAGAAGTAAGTGAAAGCTATGAGAATTATGAACCGACTCGTGCAGGAAGGGCTATTTCGGAATTTGTAACGGAAAACCTTAGTAACTGGTTTGTCAGGTTAAGCCGTAAAAGATATTGGGGCGGAGAATATTCATCTGATAAAATATCAGCTTACCAGACATTATATACTTGTCTTGCTACTGTTGCAAAGCTTATGGCACCGATAGCACCTTTTTATGCAGATCAGTTATATGCTGATTTGAACAAGGTAACGAGCAAAGAATTTGATCAGAGTATACATCTTGCTGATTTTCCGGTGTATGATGAAAAGATGATTAACAAGGATTTAGAAGAAAGGATGGGAATTGCCCAGACAGCTTCTTCTATGATTCTGGCATTACGCAGGAAAGAAAAATTAAAAGTGCGTCAACCTTTGGCAAAAATAATTGTTCCTGTGCTTTACCCCGAGTTTAAGGAAAAATTTGAAGCAGTAAAGGATATTATACTGGCAGAGGTAAATGTGAAGGAAGTAGAATTCATTTCCGACACAGCGGAGATCATCAAAAAGAAGGTAAAACCGAATTTTAAAACACTTGGCCCAAAATTTGGTAAGCTCATGAAGCAAATTTCAGGGGTTATTGCAGGTTTTGGTTCAAAAGAAATTGCAACCCTTGAAAGTGAGGGGATACTTGAAGTAGATACAGGTGGCCAGACTATTCAGATCAATCGTGAAGATGTTGAAATTCTGACTGAAGATATTCCGGGATGGACTGTTGCTTCTGAAGGGCCAATAACAATAGCTTTGGATGTAGAAGTTACTGAAGAACTGAGGCAGGAAGGGATCGCAAGGGAATTTGTAAACAAGATTCAAAACCTGAGGAAGGAAAGTGGATTTGAGGTAACCGACAGGATAAAAATAAAAATAGAGAAGCACAGTGAGATAAATGACGCTGTTCACAACTACAAAAGTTATATTTGTACACAAACACTTGCAGTTGAACTTCAGCTGATTGATCAACCGGAAGGTATAAATGCAAGAGAAGTAGAGATATCAAAAGATGTCGTTGTTAAAATTAATGTTGAACGACAAGTTTAGATATGTTTTAAGTCCTCAAATAGGTGGTAAATTTTTACTATTTTAGGCAAATATATTTGAAAACTAAAAAGTGATGAGCATGGGAGAAAAGACGAGGTATTCGGATCAGGAGTTGATGGAATTCAGACAGATCATACTCGAGAAGCTAAAAAAAGCGCAGGAAGATTATGAGATGTATCGTAATTCTATCACTCAGGAAGATGGGAATGATACGCAGGACACTTCACCCACTTTTAAAGTGCTTGAAGAAGGTGCTGCAACCCTGTCGAAAGAAGAAGCAGGGAAGCTGGCTCAACGGCAGCTTAAATTTATTCAGCATTTACAGGCTGCATTGGTACGCATAGAAAATAAAACTTACGGTATTTGCCGTGAGACCGGAAAGCTCATTGCTAAGGAGCGATTGCGTGCCGTACCTCATGCCACGCTGAGCATCGACGCAAAAAATAGTCAAGGGTAGTTTCAGACTGCCCGGATCGTTCAATTTATTATCCTTCCGGGAGTTTTATATAAAAAATGAAAAATAGTACTAGTAAACTGCTTGCAATAATTTTTGCTGTTCTGATTGCTGACCAGGTATTGAAGGTTTGGATAAAGACAAACATGTCGTTGGGACAGGAATTTGTGATTTTTAAAAATTGGTTTATAATTCATTTCGTAGAAAATAACGGAATGGCGTTTGGATTTGAGTTTGCCGGTGAACATGGTAAATTGTTCCTAAGCCTGTTTCGTATCGTAGCTGTAATTGCCATAGGTTGGTATCTGTTTCGGTTGGTAAAGCACCCGCAACTACGGTTCGGTTTTTTGGCGAGTATTGCCCTTATTTTTGCAGGTGCAATAGGAAATATCATAGACAGTCTGTTTTATGGGATGTTGTTTAATCATAGTTATGGACAGTTGGCTGATTTTATGCCTGAAGGAGGTGGATACGCCAGTTTCTTACATGGCAGGGTAGTTGATATGTTTTATTTCCCGTTAGTGGATACAACATTTCCTGACTGGATACCATTTATTGGCGGAAGAGATTTTGTTTTCTTCAGACCTGTTTTTAATATTGCCGATGCATCAATAACCATAGGAATTTCTATTATTCTCTTGTTTTACAGGAAGGAGTTTAATACATTGGAAGAGCAAAAGAAACAGGAAGTTGCGAGTATTGATTCCGTAGAAGATCAAGTTGCTGCAGATAATCAGGATACTGTTTAAATATTAAAATTACCTCATCCCGCTTATTATTTTTTAACTTTGACAGTTGTAACGCTTTATCGGCAATATGAAAAATCAACTGGTAATTTATAACACCTTAACCCGTCGGAAAGAATTATTTGAACCTTTGGTTGAAGGGAAAGCAGGACTTTATGTTTGCGGCCCTACAGTCTATAGTGATACCCATTTGGGCCATGCACGGCCATTTATTACATTTGATTTGCTGTTTCGGTTTCTCACGTATTCAGGATATCAGGTCCGTTATGTTAGAAATATAACAGACGTTGGACATCTTGAAAATGAAACAGAAGAAACAGGTGAGGATAAGATTACAAGGAAAGCACGTTTAGAACAGCTGGAACCTATGGAGGTAGTTCAGAAATATGTGAATACCTTTAGAAGGAACATGACTGAATTGAATGTTCTCCCTCCCAGCATAGAACCTCATGCCTCGGGCCATATTATTGAACAGCAGCAATATATTGATACTATTTTGGAAAAAGGGTTTGCATATGAAACGAATGGATCAGTATATTTTGATGTAGAAAAGTACAGCAGAGCGTATAATTATGGAAAGCTTTCGGGAAGAAACCTTGAAGATGTAAGAACCAATACCCGCCAGTTGCAAGGACAGGATGAGAAAAAGAACCCATTTGATTTTGCATTGTGGAAGAAAGCGTCTCCCGGACATATAATGCGGTGGCCTTCGAAATGGGGAGAAGGTTTTCCGGGTTGGCATCTGGAATGTTCGGCGATGAGTAAAAAATACCTTGGTGAAGTTTTTGATATTCATGGAGGTGGAATGGATCTTATATTTCCGCATCACGAATGTGAATTAGCCCAGTCAACTGCCAGTCAGGGAAAGGAAGCTGCACGATATTGGATGCATAATAATATGATTACCATAAACGGGCAGAAAATGGCCCGGTCTCTGGGAAACTTTATAACACTTGATGAACTGTTTTCGGGGAATCATGAGGTGTTAGACAAAGCATATTCCCCAATGACAATTCGCTTTTTTATTTTACAGGCACATTACAGAAGTACCATAGATTTTTCGAATGAGGCATTACAGGCATCAGAAAAGGGATTGGAACGATTGATGAATGCAATAAAGGTGCTGAATGAATTGCCGGTTTCTGATGATTCAACGATCGAAGTGGAAACCTTGAGAAGTAAATGTTTTGAAGCTTTAAGTGATGATCTTAACAGTCCGATAGCCATCGCTCATTTATTTGACGGGGTGAGGATGATTAACTCTGTAAAAACCGGGCAGGAGAGAATTTCAACTGTGGATTTGGATCAATTAAAATCATTGTATCATGATCTGGTATATGATATTCTGGGTCTGAAGGATGAAACGAAAGATAATATGGGTGATAATGTTTTGCTCAGGGAGGTTATTGATCTGATGTTACAATTAAGAATGGATGCTAAAGCCCGAAAAGACTGGGCTACTGCCGATAAAATCAGAAATGATCTGAATGATTTAGGTATTATAATAAAAGATACAAAAGAAGGTTTTGAATGGAACCTGAATGGTTAATCAGAATTTTTAAGGTTTTTAAAAAATAAAATAAGAAACAACTATGTTTTCAGGAATTGTTGAAGAATATGGAATAGTAACAGCGATTCAGAAGGAAAAGGAAAATGTGCATTTTACGCTTACATGTTCCTTTGCTGATGAGTTAAAGGTAGATCAAAGTCTTTCACATAACGGGGTTTGTCTGACAGTAGTAGAGGTTAATAAATCAGCTGAGACTTATAAAGTGACGGCCATTAAGGAGACATTGCTGAAGTCGAATCTGGGTCTGTTGGAAGTTGGCTCTAAGGTAAACCTGGAACGTAGCATGATGATGAATGGCAGGCTCGATGGACATATTGTACAAGGGCATGTGGATCAGACTGCAGTATGTGTTAAAGTAGAGGAAGCAGATGGCAGCTGGTATTATACGTTTGAATATGATTTTGATATAGATAAAGCCCGCCAGGGATATATGACAGTTGAGAAAGGATCAGTTACTGTAAATGGTGTGAGTTTAACCGTTGTTAATTCAAAAGATAATTCATTCCAGGTAGCAATTATACCCTATACTCACCAGGTAACCAATTTTCATACTTTTGAAGTTGGCACGCAGGTCAATCTGGAATTTGACATTATAGGCAAATACCTGAGCAAGCTAAATTCCTATAACGAATCATAATTTTTGCGGTTTGGGTCAAAAAGATTTCGTAGTTTTATACAAATCGTTGACATGAGAAAAACCGCTTTAATTACCGGTGCCTCCAAAAGAGTAGGCAGGGCTATTACCGAACAACTGGCTTCTAAAGGGTGGAGCATAGTGATTCATTACAATACTTCTGAGAAGGAGGCTAAACAACTGATCGAAATTTTGGATGGTAAATATCCGGAACAGAATTTCACTTCAGTAAAAGCTAATTTAGCAAATGAGGCTGAGGTTAATAATCTCATCCCGGCGGTTATATTACAGCAAGGGCCGTTTGATTTGTTAATCAACAATGCTTCTATATTCGACAGAGGATATTTGTCGGATACCCATGTTGAATTGTTAAGAAATCAGATGGATATTAACTTTAAAGCACCCTTTATTTTAATCCGTGACTTTGCAATTCATTGTAAGAAAGGCAATATAATTAATTTGGTGGATACACGTATTACTACCAATAAAACGAACTA
>DASRQG010000586.1:0-4522 GCA_035645995.1 Mariniphaga sp.
TAACAGATTCAATAAGATTAATCAGGTATCCGGGAGTTAGGAAATATTTTTGCGGGAAATACCGGATTGAAAATATCGTAAATGAAGTTTTTCCCTAAAAGAGGGTCTTATTCCATAGCTTCATCATGGGAGGGATTAACGTTCATCTCAATTTATTTTTGTAACTTTTCTGAGCATGGATTTTCCTGTTTCATTCAGGAACATGGTTTAAAATTTATAATAAACAAATATAAAGGTATATGGACAGAAAAGTAATATTATATATTGCTATGAGCCTCGATGGTTATATAGCCAAACACGATGGAAACATTGATTTCTTGTCGGCAGTAGAAACAACTGAAACTGATTATGGCTATGCAGATTTTCTTGCCGGCATTGATACAATGATCTGGGGAAGAAAAACTTTTGATAAGGTTTTATCAATGGTTGAAGAAATTCCACACCGTGATAAGAAGGTATTTGTAGTCTCCAGAACCAGAACAGGATCGCATGACCATGTTATTTACCATCCCGATGTTGTTGAGTTGGTGAAACAGTTAAAGCAGGAAGAAGGTAAAAATATATACTGTGATGGCGGAAGCGAAATTATAGCCGAATTGATGAAACATTCGTTAATCGATAAAATGATCATTTCTATCGTTCCTCATCTATTGGGAGGTGGTATACCTCTGTTCAGAGAAGGTATTCCCGAGAGGATTCTAAAATTTAAGCAGAGTGTCACCTATCCTTCTTCACTGGTTCAATTATGGTATGAACTGGATAAAAAGGATACAGAGGAAACATCAAAAGAAGTTGAATAGAAGATTTTAAAAAGTGTTGATGGAACCTGTGTTTTTTAATGATAAGTTGGAATTCAGACAATGGCTGGAACAAAATCATGATAAGGAGACAGAACTGTTGGTTGGATTTTATAAGGTTGGCAGTGGAAGAAAGAATATGAGCTGGTCGGAGTCGGTTGATCAGGCCTTGTGTTATGGATGGATTGATGGTGTCCGTCGTTCATTGGGAGCAGACAGCTACTGTATCCGCTTTACTCCCCGAAAGCCGGATAGTAACTGGAGTGCAGTAAATATTAAAAAAGTTGAAGCTCTGACCAGTGAAGGACTTATGCATCAGCCGGGTTTGGACATCTTTAATAAACGGAAGGAAGCAAATTCGGCTGTATATAGTTATGAAAATGAAATTACCAAACTGCCGGCTAATCTGGAAAAGCTGTTTAAAAAAAATAAGAAAGCATGGATGTTCTTCAATGCCCAGGCTCCTTCTTATAAAAAAACAGTATGTCGATGGATTAACAGTGCCAAACAACAATCCACTAAAGTGCGGCGACTTGAAAAAGTTATCGCCGAAAGTGAAGCCGGACGTAGAGTATTTTAATCGGAATCTTAAACCTTGCTGTACCTGTTTCTGTATTCTGCAGGAGTCAATCCCGTAATCTTTTTAAAGGTGGTACGGAAAGCTTTAGTATCGTTATAACCAACATCAAACATAACTTCACTAATGTATTTACGGCTGCTCTCAATTGTTCGCTTGGCAGCTTCTATCTTTACACGTTGAATGTATTCCAATACCGAATTATTGGTGGCTTGCTTAAACCTCCGTTCAAAGCTTCTTCGGCCTACAGCTAAATTGTCAATAAGATCTTCTATTGAAATACGGTCATCAATGTGTTGTTCAATGTATTCCTGTGCCTTTTTAACCGTATCATCATTATGTGCTTTTTGTCCGGAGAAAATAGTAAACGGCGATTGGCTGTTTCGGTTGATGTCAATGGCAAAATATTTTGATATAAGCACCGCCATTTCCCGGTCGGTATACTTCTCTACCAGATGCAGCAACAGATTCCAATAGGAATTGGCCCCACCACTTGAATAAATACCATTTTCTTCGGTAACGATCATCCCATCCTGGACATCAACCTCCGGAAACATTTGTCTGAATTGGTTCGTAAAACCCCAATGCGTGGAACATTTATGTCCATTCAGTAAACCGGTTGAGGCCAGCAAAAAAGCTCCCAGACAAAGTGATGCTACTTCTGTGCCCTTGTTATATTGCCTGTTAATCCAAGGTATAAAATCCTTGTTGGCTTCCAATGCATCAGGGAGATGTCCGGCCAACGCCGGAATTATGGTTAAATCTGTTGTGGCTACATCATTAATTAAACGCTCCGGATGGATGCAATAGGTGCCGTTATTTAGTTTTACTTTTCTTTTTAATCCAACCAGTTCTACCTGAAATAATTTTTCTTTACCCGACATTTCCAGAAACCGGTTAACTGTTGTAAAACAATATTGCGGGTCTGCAATGGCTTGTAAAACCGATTGCTCAGGTACTAATATAGAAACGTGTTTCATTTATTTCAAATATTTTTGAGGACTTCAATTTATGAATTTTCTATTTTATCAACAAGTTATTACATAGTAATAAGAGTGTTAAAGATCCTAAATGGTTGCTTTTGGTGTGTGGGAAAATTTTATTTAAAAATGACTGGTGTCGCAAATACCCTTCATATTGTCTTGTTTAGCTCCCATCATTTACTTTAATATGGCTTAAATTTGAAAATCTTAAATCATTTCACACAAAAATGACAATAATATGGAAACAGTTGAAAGGACACAAATTCAGATTGAAACAACAGTAAGAGCAACAGCCGGGAAGGTTTGGGAATGTTTTACCGAACCCCGGCACATCGTGAATTGGAATCATGCTTCAGATGACTGGCATACCACTTCTGCAGAGAATGATTCAAAAGTAGGAGGGAGATTTGATTTTAGAATGGAAGCCAAAGACGGAAGTACCGGATTTAATTTTTCAGGGGTAAATACCCGGGTCGAACCATATACACATCTGAATTATACCCTTGATGATGGGAGAAAAGTTACAGTGGATTTAAATGAAATGGATGGTAAAACACATATACGTCAGGTGTTTGAGGCCGAAAATACTTTTAGCCACGAAATGCAACGTCAGGGATGGCAGTCAATTCTGAATAATTTTAAAAATTATGTAGAACAGCAGAGCGGTTTAAAAAAGAACCGGTATGAGGTGTTTATAAAAGCCAAACCTGAAGATGTTTACCGGATTATGCTCGACCGGCAACTTTATTCTGAGTGGACATCTGCTTTCAATCCTAATTCACGATACGAAGGATCATGGGATAAAGGAGCATCCATTAAATTTATTGGTGAAGACGAGAATGGTAAAAAAGGAGGCATGATCAGTCGTATCAGAGAAAATATTCCAAGTAAATATGTCAGCATCGAACATATTGGAATCTTTGATGATGAAAAGGAAATAACTTCCGGGCCTCAGGTTGAAGCATGGGCCGGAAGTTTAGAGGATTATTATTTCAGGGAACAGGATGGAGGTACATTGGTACAAGTAGAATTAGATGTGAATGATGAATATGATGGGTTTTTTGATGAGACATGGCCTAAAGCGCTTGATAAGCTGAAGAAGCTTTGTGAAAATATTTAAGTTTATCTGGTAACAACTGTAACCTTTTTTCTGTCAACCTTCTTTTTCGTATCTATATCAATTCAGAAGAATGAATTTTTAAACGAAAAAGATATGATATAAACTTTATTTAATCATTTGAAAATGAGATGTTCGATCAAAACTTTTTGTGTGTTATACATCAATTAAAATTAAATGAATTATGGCAACAGTAAACACGTATTTAAATTTTAACGGAGAAACAGAAGAAGCTTTTAATTTTTATAAATCAGTTTTCAAAGGTGAATTTATGGGAGGAATCATGAGATTCTCCGATGTACCTCCTGATGAGAATATGCCCCCCCTCGCTGAAGAAGATAAGAACCGTGTTATGCATGTTACACTGCAATTACCAGGCGGGAATTTGCTGATGGGAAGTGATATTTTTTCAGGCACGGGTGATAAATTTATTAAGGGAAATAATGTTTATATTAATGTATCACCTGATACCAGAGAAGAGACAGATCGTATTTTTAATGCTCTGAAAGAAGGAGGAGAGGTTGAAATGGAGATGCAGGATATGTTTTGGGGCGACTATTTTGGAAGCCTTAAGGATAAATTCGGTGTCTTTTGGATGTTGAGTCATAGTAATCAGTCGGCAGAGGAGAGAAGTAATTAGAAGAGTGATGATGAGAAATATACGTGATGTATTTTATAGTTTCTCAGTTGACAATCAACAGAAAGCTGAAAAGTTTTACTCAGAATTATCAGGCATTGAAGTAATCAGGGATTCAATGGGATTAACCCTTCGGAAGGGAGATAAAACTGTTGCTTTCATCTATCAAAAAGATAACCATCAGCCTGCTACGTTTACTATTCTGAATTTTGTGGTTGATAATCTGAACGAGGCTATTTCTCATCTGGGGAAAAGTGGTTTAAAGCCTGAAAGGTATGAAGGTCTTACAGGTTCTGATGGTATTCATCAAGGTAACCCTGCAAGCGGCGATCCTACTATTGCCTGGTTTAAAGATCCGGCAGGAAATATTTTTTCTGTAATTCAAAATAAGTGAACTTGATATTTCAGGTT
>DASRQG010000587.1:0-2264 GCA_035645995.1 Mariniphaga sp.
AGATTGATGAGAATCTGGTAAATGCCCAGCAGGCAAGAAGAATGCTTGATCGCGTAGTTGGATTTGAAGTTTCACCTGTTCTATGGAAAAAAATTAAACCTTCACTTTCTGCAGGACGTGTACAGTCGGTGGCAGTGCGGCTTCTTGTAGAGCGTGAACGTGATATCATGAATTTCAAAGGTGAAACATGGTTTCGTATCACGGCTAACTTTTTAGTACAGGATGAGAAAGAAAATAATTCGGTGTTAAAAGCCGAACTAAATAAACGCTTCTCATCCAGAGAAGAAGCACATGCTTTCCTGAAAAAATGTCAGGCTGCAAAATTCACTGTTGCCGATGTTGTAAAAAAGCCTGCAAAAAGATCGCCTGCCCAGCCTTTTACTACATCCACCCTTCAGCAGGAGGCCAGCCGGAAATTAAGTTTCTCCGTATCACAAACTATGGCTGTTGCACAACGTCTGTATGAAAATGGAAATATTACTTACATGCGTACCGACTCGGTTAACCTTTCTGATCACGCATTGAATACAACCAAAAAAAAGGTGATAGAGCTACATGGAGAAAAGTACGTAAAAGTCAGGAAATATAAAACAAAATCAAAAGGTGCACAGGAAGCTCATGAGGCCATACGACCTACATATATGGATAAAGAAACCATAGAAGGATCAAACCAGGAACAACGTTTGTATGAGTTGATCTGGAAACGTACCATGGCTTCACAAATGGCAGACGCACAGCTTGAAAAGACAACTGTAACAATTTCGGTTTCAACTGCACCTGAAGCTTTTATTGCCACCGGAGAGGTAATTATCTTTGATGGGTTTCTTAAAGTTTATATGGAATCATCAGACGATGATAACATAAATCATACTGCAAATCAGGATATTATACCACCTTTAAAAGCCAGTGACATACTTCAGGCTTCAGCAATAACTGCAACACAGCGCTTCTCACAACGTCCTCCACGTTTTACAGAAGCTTCACTTGTTAAACAGCTTGAAGAGTTAGGTATTGGCCGTCCTTCTACCTATGCACCAACAATTACAACCATTCAGAACAGAAATTATGTAGTAAGAGAAGATCGCCCGGGTATTGAAAGAGATTATAAGGTACTTACTCTTCAAAATAACAAAATCACCGAAAAGGTTAAAACAGAAATTACAGGTGCCGAGAAATCAAAATTATTCCCTACCGACATAGGGATTGTTGTTACGGATTTTCTCATGGAGAACTTTCAGGATATAATGGATTACAACTTTACGGCTCATGTAGAGAAGGAGTTTGATGAAATTGCTGAAGGGTTAAAAATATGGAATGAAATGATCGATAAGTTCTATCAGCCCTTCCATGGCCAGGTAGAGAATGTATTAAAAAATTCAGAACGTTCTAAAGGAGAAAGAATATTAGGACTCGATCCCAAAAGCGGAAAGCAGGTATCTGTTAAAATCGGAAGATACGGTCCGGTAGCTCAATTAGGTATTTCAAATCCTGATAATGATGAAGAAAAGCCACAATTTGCAAGCTTGAGGACAGGTCAACATCTGGAAACAATTACACTGGAAGAAGCTCTTGAGTTATTTAAACTCCCAAGAGATCTTGGTGAATATGAGGGCAAAAAGGTGACTGCAAGCATAGGAAGATTTGGCCCTTATATCAGACACGACAATAAATTTGTTTCTTTACCCAAAGAGAATGATCCACTGTCAGTTTCACTGGAGCAAGCAATTAATTTAATTGAAGCCAAAAGAGAAAAAGAACGAAAAGCAGTGATAAAAGTCTTTGATGAAGAACCTGAATTACGAGTACTAAATGGCAGATGGGGCCCCTATATTTCTTATCAAAAGAAAAATTATAAAATCCCCAAAAATGTAAAGGCTGAAGATCTGACGCTAGAAGATTGTAAAGACATAATCAGTAAGTCGCCTGAACCAAAGACAAGGGGAGCACGAAGAAAAAAATAAATTGAAAAAGGCAGTTGAAATAAAATGTGCCTCTAATTTTATAAGTAAGAGCAACTGATGGACCTGAGTGATTATTTTGAACCAGTCGATTTTGCCGCATTAATAAAAGGTAAGTACCTGCCTGGAAAATTGACACTTGGTAATTATATTATTGAAAACAATCAAGCCATACTTCATTCGGGGTTAAAAAATATTAATGCCGCAATTGTGGGAGTTCCTGTTCATAATGGCAGGCACCAAAAAAACGGAAGCTCTTCTCCTGATTTTATACGCAAAGAATTATACAGCCTTGCTTCTTTTGAA
>DASRQG010000588.1:0-2288 GCA_035645995.1 Mariniphaga sp.
CATACGAAAGTAACCTCCAGCGTTTAGTTGTTCAGATGAAAGCTCATCTTGAACGTATAAAGGAGCAGTTACTCAATGTATTATAAGCCCTTGTCAATTCCCGGCAAAATAAAAAAAAGTTAAAATTTTAACCTGGTTTAAGAAAAGCGAACAGCTAAAGAAATGCACGGAAAATTATTAATATTCTCAGCCCCATCCGGTTCAGGTAAAACAACAATTGTACAACATTTGCTTTCGGTTTATGATAATCTTGCATTTTCCGTTTCAGCAACCTGCCGGCAACCTCGCGGGAATGAAGTAAATGGAAAGGATTACTATTTTCTGACAGAAAATGAGTTTAGAATTAAAATTCAGAATAATGAATTTCTGGAATGGGAGGAGGTATATTCAGATGTTTTATATGGCACTTTGAAAAGTGAGGTTGAACGTTTGAGAAATAAGGGTAAAACTGTAGTTTTCGATGTTGATGTGGTGGGAGGTGTAAACATAAAAAAGTATTATGGAGATGAGGCACTTGCTGTATTTATCAAGCCACCTTCAGTTGAAGAACTAAAAAACCGGTTGAAGAACAGATCGACAGAAACAGAGGAGACGATAGCTATGCGCATTGCAAAGGCAGAACAGGAGCTTACATATGAAAAACATTTTGATGTTGTGCTGGTTAATGAAAATTTGCAGGTAGCAATTAAAGAAGTTGAACAATTAGTGGCAGATTTTTTAAGTAGTAAGTAAAGTCATAGAAAAGCATCAAATAGCTTATGTATTTCCATTATAATATTATGCAGTTATGCCCGCAATAGAAAAACAGGTAGGGTTATATTTTGGATCATTTAATCCAATCCATATCGGACATATGGCTATTGCCAATTATATGGTTGAATATATGGATTTAGATGAATTCTGGTTTGTAGTGACTCCTCAGAATCCACACAAGGAGAAGAAAAATTTATTACATGACTACGACAGACTTGAATTGGTGAAGCGGGCAGTAGAAGGAGATAACAGGATTCAGGTTAGTGATATAGAATTTTTTTTGCCAAAACCCAGTTATACTATCGATACATTGGTGTATTTGAAGGAGCGGAATCCCTATCTGCATTTTAAAATTTTGATGGGATCTGATAATCTGTATAATTTTCATAAATGGAAGAATTATATGTCTATCGTAGAAAATTTTGGTGTATTGGTTTATCCCAGGCATGATTATGAGAAGATGGCCATGCAGCAGCATCCCAATATCATTATAGCAAATGAGGCTCCTCGTATGGAGATCTCTTCTTCTTTTATTCGTAAAGCAATTAAAGACGGTAAAGATATTCGTCATTTTTTGCCCCCTGCTGTGTGGAAATATATTGATAGTATGGGATTTTACAAATAGCATTTGGCAAACTTTCAGATTAAGTGAGCAGGAGTCATATTTTTATGAACAACAATAAAAACATCGGCACTGCCAATATGTTACGTGATATATTTTAAAGTAGTTTGGAAGCTGCTTTTTAAACAATTTATAGAATGTTCAGTTTATTTTGATGAAGTATCTAAAATTCTAAAGAATGGATTTATCTGAATCCGCATTTATATACAAAACCTTCCTTGATCCAATACTTAGGGGAATCCGTAAGCAAATTAATGATTTTCTATCATCGGGTGATAAAGTTTTAGATGTTGCCTGTGGAACAGGAGCTCAACTGTTTTATTCAGCGTCCAGGTTAGAGGAAGCAGTGGGTATAGACTATTCAGCTTCAATGATACAGCGTGCAAATAAAAAATGCCTGAAGCTTAATTTCACACATTTGAAATTTATAAAGCATGATGTTACTGTGGAGTGGCCATTTAAAGATAAGCAGTTTGATACAGCAATACTTTCTTTGGCACTTCATCAGTTTTCCCCAGAGGTTTATCCTGTCTTACTCAATGAATTTAAACGTGTTTCAAAAAAACAAGTAATTGTAGATTATGCCATGCCAGTGCCCCATAACATTCTGGGAGCAGGAAGCCACGTAGCTGAGTTTTTTGCAGGAGGTACTCATTTTGGAAATTTCAAACAGTATAAGAAACTTGGAGGATTAAACAGGATTGTTACTAAATACGAATTCAATATTCAGAAAGAAATATATTTTGGTGGGAATGTTTTTCAATTAGTGGTATGTTCTGGTTGATTGTATAGCAGGTAATTAGTATTGATTGGTAAATTTTAATTTATAAACTTTTACAACCTGTTTATAAAATATCGTTCTGATAGAGAAGTAAAATAAAAATGCTACACGGAATTATTATACAGCAAAATA
>DASRQG010000589.1:0-3888 GCA_035645995.1 Mariniphaga sp.
GTAGGAGCGCGAGCAGCACCACATGCCTTCGCTAACCGAGACGGTCGCCACATTAGCCCACCCAGAGGGTGCCCGGGCATGAGCGGCTTCCTGTAAGCTCAGGCACGTCGTGAGTGCTGAACGATAGGCGGACATATACTCGCTGCGCTCGTCTGGTCCGCCTATCGGGGCGCGGGCTCCACCCCCTGATAGGCTAACTTCGCGCAAAGCGCTCGTTATACGTCGCCTATCATCGGGTTTTACGCAAACTCCTTCGACAAGTTGTGAATGTCAAGTACTTTTTTACGATTTTTGATAAATAACTTTTTACACCTAACAATTACCATATATGTAAACTGAGAATTGTAATGTTTATTGTCACCAAGAGTTAGATAGTGTGACTTTATGTTAACCATTAGAGCAATAATGCCCCTATCCAATACTTTGATGGTTGGAATTAAGGGATAGGGGATAAGTGTATTTTAAGCCCCTAAGCCCTTTTAGCTACACCTCAACTTCTCAGATAGGAGCAGTGAATATTCTTGTGTTGCAGTACCGGGTGTCCGGTACATAGGATGCCAGGATTCCGGCTGAGGATACCGAAGTGTTTATGCCGATTATCAGAACATTCTGATTTTGCCGCGAAAGCCTCTTGATAATGAGTAATGGCATGTTAGGCTTTCATGCCAGGCATCACCCTGGTTTATGGGGGAATGCCCCTGATGCCTTCAAACATGCTATTAGAGGCTCATTGTCAAGAGGACCGTGAAATAAATGCGAAAATTAGAAGAGTAATAGCGGTATCAAGTTACCGGAATCACAGTATCCATAACCCGGACAGCCGGTTCAGTCTGCTCCGGATTATTCAGCAGTATCTAGCCTCATTAAGCGGCTTCTCGTAGGGGTATATTCTCTTCCTCAGTTGTTCGTAAATATCCGGCTCAGCGTATTCAAAAACATGACCTTCACCACCTGTAGTATAACTCCCGTACTCTTTCAGCAATTCTTTTTCCAAAGATTCAGGAATTGTTACCCTTCTGGCTTCTAAATATTCTTTTAAATCCTTTTCTTTCAATAACATTGCTTTTACTTCCATTTCTTTATTTCGTAAGAACGGGTTCTTTCAGTGTATCAGATTCATTGTCAAAAATGGTCTGCCTGTGTTTCAGTCTGTGGCTGTCATCATCAAAAAAGTTAATGACCTCACATTTATGTACAAGCCTGTCTAAAATAGCTGTTGTTATTGCCGGATCCCCCAAAAGCTCTCCCCAGTCCTCAGGTCCTTTGTTTGAGGTAATGATTATTGAGGTTTGCCCGTAAAGCTTGTTGATAAGCTGGAAAAACAAGTTTGCTTCATGCTTTTCCATTGCCATGAACATGAGGTCATCGATGATAAGCAGGTCAGAGGCAATAATTCTCTTTATTTTAGTCTTTGAACTCCTAAGTATTTCTTGTGTTTTCAATGCATGTACCAGGTCGTTCATTTGTGTGAATTGTGCCTTATAAC
Source organism: Mariniphaga sp. (assembly GCA_035645995.1). Lineage (GTDB taxonomy): Bacteria > Bacteroidota > Bacteroidia > Bacteroidales > Prolixibacteraceae > Mariniphaga. Next base: position 1,487 of record DASRQG010000589.1, read on the forward strand.
CATTCTTTATTGCCTGTATTCCCAAGCCCACGCCTATGTGAGTTTTGCCTACCCCAGGAGGTCCCAATAAAATTAGATTGTATCCCTGCTCAACCCAGGTTAACTCTTTCAGTTGATTGATTTGTTTTTGGCTTAAGGTCTTTTGTTGGCTGACATCAAATTCTTCTAACGTTACATGTTCCGAAAATGCCGCCTGTTTTGTCCACTTTTCAATTCTGTTTTGCTCTCTGTTTTTGAGCTCAGATTCAAGTATAGCCTTTAAAAAACTCTCGTATGACAATTCATCCGATTCTGAAGTCTTAATTACTTCATCTAGGTTTTCAGCCGTATGGCTGAGTTTTATTGATTTTAGCATATCTTTTACGTTATTCAATGTATTTGTTGCCTTCAAAATGTCACCCCCGCTTAGAATTAAATAATCTCGTATATTCCTGTATATCTCTTATCCGTGGCTTCATTTTTATTTTCTCTGTAATCTCAGAGTTCAGTGGAACTATTTCAATTTTATCAACACCTGCAGCACTTTGTGGTCTTTCCTTTGAAAAATGTTTTACTGCATCCTTGAAGTCGCTTCCACTGTACAAATGATTCCTTTTACAGAACGAAAATGCTTTTTCTATTGTTTGAGTACACTCATCCTTGACTGATTCAGAAATCAATTGCAGCTGATCCCTTATATACCTAGGCTTATCCTCACGAATCTTTTCAAGAAATTCTTTTGCCCTTGATGGCTCTTTAAACTTTTCAGACAATTCATCCATAAGTTCAGGTATCTTGCTACCCTTATCACGTTTATGGTCGTTATTATCAACAATTTTACCTCTTTCAACAGGTATGTAATATCTGGCAAGCTCAATATCATTGTTCAAATCCAATATTACCAGATGTTTGTTATCCACTTTTTTTACTTTTACATAGGTGTCAGGCCCTTTATATGTACCCTTTGGAACGCGATACCTGTTTCCGCCAACAGGAATGGTATTGTCTTTTCTAACCTGATAAGTTATACTTAAGCCACAAGATTTAATTTTAATTTTTGAAGATACCGGTTTTAAGTATTTCTTCTCTTCTACGAATACTTCAGCTGGTATTTTCTTTGTAGTTTCGTGTTTTTTACCATTGCCACGTCTTTCAAGCCAGGACAAACACTCTTCATTCCAGCGTCGCAAGTTGTAGAATATCCGATATTTTGCAAAGTTATTTTTAACATAACCGATAACATTTTCAATCCGCCCTTTGCTTTCGGGATCCTCTTTCCTGCACATATATACTCTGAAGCCTCTTCTACTTTTATACGAAGAAAATTCATGTGTAAAAATCAGGTCTCCATGGTTTTCGCTAACCAGAATTAAACGATCCTGGTCATAAACAATTTCTTCAGTAATACCTCCATAAAACTCAAATGCATTCTCATGAGCTCTGATTACATCCATGGTACTAAAAGGCCAGTCTTGCCATTCGCAATACTTTTGGCGTGAATTAGATAGAACAAAACCTATCGCATACAGTTTTATTTCTTCTGCCTCTGGAGTCATGACTTTTATCTGCCCAAAATCCACCTGCATTTGCTTACCCATTGGAGGATCATCCATAGCTTCATAATCCCTTCCATGCTTTTTCTTTGGTATATCATATTCTTTTCTTAGCATGAGAACATAGCTTCTTAACGTACCCTCGCAAAAACCAAGTTCACCATGTTTTTCTTCCAGCCTGTCATATATTTGAGCACCTGACATATCAGGAAACTCCATAAGCCAATCAAGTATTTTGGTATGAAATTTTTCAGGCTTCCTTGCCCGTGTATGCATACTGTTCAACTCTTCACCAAAGTCATCTGGAGCCATATTGTAATACTTGATGACGGTAGGCCGGCTTATCCCAAGTCTTCTTGCTATCTGAGACTTGTTAAGTCCAATCTTCTTTAAATCCTGAATTTCGTTGTACATACGCCACCCTTCTTCAGTTTTCAAGGTTCATCCCCCCAGTATAATATTTTATAAATATTATACCGTAAGGTATCAATTTGTTCATCCATAATGCCTTATCATAAGATATGGTTTACATAATCTGTACTGTAGGGCATCAATCTCCAGTACAGTGATATGATTTTTTCCAGTGTTAAGATGTGGTATTTACAGTTTAAGGCAAATCGTGTAAACTCTTATTCTTCAAAAACTGTTAACTTTATTTTATCATTCACAAACACACACACTTATAGTAAAAATTATAAAAATTAACAACTTTCTTTTCAAATAATTCCACCCCTTTCTTTGTAATTATTCTGGAATCTTTACAAAAAAATTATGTTGCTTATTCATTAAAAACGTAGTTTGCTTTTAGCTCAATAAGGTTCACAGCGTCTTCAAGACTTATTTTATTTTCCAAATAGTCCCTTATAATTT
>DASRQG010000590.1:0-3282 GCA_035645995.1 Mariniphaga sp.
TCTGCTTTATCAACAGAATCTTCCACTTTATCAATTTTGTTTTTCTTATCATGGGACTTAGCTTTATCGAGCCACTTTTGAAAAAGAGGAATCTTCGTACTTAATAAAAACAACCCGCCAAAAACAAAAATATAACCAAGAGGAATAAATGGAACAACCATAAACACGATTCCCAAAAGAAGTATAACAAAACCTGCTACAGGCCTTAAATATTTTTTATGTTGAGGTTTAATCTTAAAAAAATTGCGCATACCTTATATTAGTTGTGGACAGGATTAACTGATGTCTTTATATTTAACACAACAACAAAACTGCAACAGTGTTCGGTATAAGTCAGAGCTACAATAAAGAGGAAGCTCTGTAATAATCCTAAACAAGGTTCGGTTCAATTAAGGGGCATCCACTTTCATAAGTCACTCCTTTGGTAAAAATGCAAGATATCATTTTTTATTCTGCAGGCATCACATCCAATTAGCATTCAAAAATCAGGGAAAAAAGGTTTATATGCAGGATTAAAATCCCCATGAAATTTTTGCTCCTACCAATCGCGGCTGACCAGGAACAATGGTATGTAATCCTACAATACCACCTATGTGTCCGGCACTACTGATAAACCGCTCATCAAGCAGGTTTTCACCATAGATTGTCAAAGAAATTCCAGACGTTTCCAGATTTAATTTCACCCGGGCATTTAATACTCCATAACCAGGCTGATAGAGTTCTGAAATATTGGCATCGGTAAACCAGAAATGAGATTTACGGGAATACCAGGTATTAGCTTCAAAACTGAGTCCCTTTATGAGTTGTGCATGAAAATTGATTCCGGCTGTATAGCTGTGCTGTGGTGTTCTTGCAAAACTATTTCCTGCATATATAAAATCAGTTCCATCCACCCCTGTTGAATCAAATTTAGAATAGATCCAGCCGTACCTGCCATAAATATCCACTCCTTTAACCACAGAAGCATTTAACCCTGTTTCGGCTCCACCCGAAACTCCTTTTCCGCCTGAAATAAGTAAACTTGTGCCTGAAGGATGATCCCATTGAGGAACATGCATATTGTGATGCTGCCGGTAAAGCAGATACCCATCCCAAAACACCCTCTCTTTGATGACCCAATTCCATCCTCCATCGATGGTTTTAATGATTTCAGCTTTTTCTATTAAGGGTTGACTGTCCCATGTAAACAATAATATTTGAGGTTTTCTTCCACTTGAAACATTTCCGAAAACATTAAATGTCTCATTCCACCGGTAGGTAATGCCAGCTTGTCCAGCCAGATAATAAACTTTAGAAGACACTTCCCGTCCTGAAGCCGGTTTGAATAGTACGTTCGGCACAGCATTGCGGACGGTTCCTAAAGCAGATGGTTCCCCACCTGTAAAATCTGATTGTTGATTAAGCTGTTTATGATCATAGAACGCACTAATGCCCCCTGTCAAAAACCATTGCGGCTTAATTTGATATGTTAAATGAAGAAATGCCTGAGCGGTACTGCGAATATTTTCCTGCACCAATTCTTCAAAATGTTGATCAGACAATGGGTCAGATATCTGAGCAGAAGTATTAACTGATTTAGAGGTTTTGTGCTTCTGATATTCGGAAAAATTTAATGCATTTACTGTAGTACCATTTATTTTATTTATCAAACTATCACTTGAAGATAAATTGTAGTGGTGATTTCCACGTTCCCTTTTATAATTAATACCGACGGAACCATTCAAACGGCTGTTAACAGAATAATTGTACCTGATCTCATTATATATCAAATTCCCTTCGGTAGTATTATCAACATCGAAGGCAGGCAAGGGAGTTCCATCGGCATCTCTTCTATCGGTGCTTGCGGCTGTGCGGAATGAGCTTATAAATGAAAAATATTTATGCGCATCGAAATAATACCTGTAATGCAAATTTGCATTCATAGTTTCCAATTCTGAACCCGATTCATGCCCACTGTTTAATGACACATTCAAATTTTTCAAATCCACAACACCATTTGGGTCTGTCCAAAGTGTATTAATAAAGCCTATACCTGTAGATTCATGTTTAAGGTAATCCAGAGAAACATCCAGTTGCTGGTTAAATGCAGGAACAAACCTAAGACTCATTCTGCTACCCAGGGTTTCAACTCCTTGAAGCTTTCCTCCCTGCAGGTTAGAAAGAAAGCCATCTGATTTATCGTATAATGCAGCAGCACGCACTGCTAATTTATTTTTGACAAGTGGTGTGTTAACCATACCTCTAAGTTCCACATTCCCATAATTCCCCCCACCTATGCTAATAACCCCATGCGTTAAAAAATCCGGTTTCTTATTTACTAAGTTGACCGCCCCATATGCTGCATCAGCACCAAAAAGAACATTCTGACTTCCTTTAATAACCTCTAGTCTTTCAACATCAAATAAAACCGGAGCAAGGCCATTATTTTGGAGAACCGGAGTACCATCTAAAAAAACAGACACAGAAGAAGGCACTGCAGCAAAATCAGTGAACACAGTCCCTCCTGCTATGGAGAAACCAGTTTTACCTGCCCCCACATTTTCGAAGAACATCATTGGAAAGAAATCCGCCATTTCTTTTAATCCATAGACATTCAGCTTATCGGCCTGATTCCGGTTAATTGCAGATACCCCTGATGGAATGTCGGGTAAATGCTGTTCACGCTTTTGTGCTGATGAGATATTTCGTTCTGTATCAGGGACAGTTCGATCCAGGGCTATGTAATGGTCATTGAAACCTTCCCCCATTACATAATCAATTAATTTTGTCCGATACCCAAGGGAGGTTATTTTTATGCGCACTCTTTGTGCCGGCAAACCTGTCAATGTAAATTCACCATTTTCGTTCGTGTGCACCAAACGTTCGAATCCTTCCACTTCCACACTTGCACCGGCTATGGGAACCTTATTAACATCCCTGACCAGTCCGCGAAATGTAGTCTGCTGCTGGTGTTGAATCACCTGGTCAATATTCCTGTACTTACGCCTTACCTTACCTCTTGTTTTAGGCTGAGCTATTGCAGCTGTAAAAATTAACAACAGCAATGTAACCGATACTAACTGTTTCATCGTTTTCGAATCATACTTCTCAAACGAAATGCAGCTGAATTAATTTTCCGGCCCTTCAAATTTTCTCCTCAGAAAGCTGTTCAGGAAAACTCATTTCCGGAAGAAAAACTTTCAATCATTGTTTCTCAAAAAAGCATCAACATGTTGTGCAGCTACATTTCCGGCTTCTATGGCATGCACCACAAGGCTGGCTCCCTTTTCGGCATCCCCTGCA
>DASRQG010000591.1:0-5327 GCA_035645995.1 Mariniphaga sp.
CATACCTTTTCAAATAAGTCGGGGGTTTCTACCACGCTTATTCCATAACGTTCCAGAGTACTGGCAAGGTTCCGGTAGCTGGTTAATGACAAAGTTTGAGGATCGAATCCTACCTTACTGCCACGTGAAAGCTTTTTTGCCAACCATAATTCGGGGGGTACAGCATCAGGTACGCGAAGTTTTTGCATTTTTATACCCGACCCTTTAAGTTGTTCTTCAGCCTGAATAAAATAACGGGAATCAGTCCAAAGTATAGATTCTTCCTGTGCAACAACAACTACTCCATACGAGCCGGTAAACCCCGAAATATATTGGCGTGTCTGCCATCTTTCAGGTAAATATTCACTTGCATGGGGATCGGTACCTGATATATACCAGGCATCAAGGTTTCGTCGGAGTAGTTCCAGCCTTAAAGCTTTAAGTCGTTGTCTGATTTCAGTCATTTTTAAAAAATTGATTCACGAATAATCGGATAGAAGGTGCAGGGATGAGTGAAAAATCTATATCCTGATATGCATAAAAACTGTAATCCAGGATATCATCCATCGCTTTTAAACCGGAAATTGTTACAGGAACTATTTTAAAAGCCAAGTCGAGGGTGAATACACTAAAGCCTGCATAGATATATTCATTTGGGGCAGAGTAAAAATAGTTAACCTCCTTCACCTGCATTCCAAGTTCTTCTTTAAGCTCACGTTTAACAGCTTCTTCAGCTGTCTCTCCGGGGTCAATAAAACCTCCGGGAAGATCAAGCATGCCATAATTTGGCTCGACACCCCTGGTAGTCAGCAGCAGTCTTCCCTGTTCATCGGTAACTAAGGCAGCAGCAGCTGCAGCAGCATTTATGAAATAATGGAACCCACATTGCTGGCATTTAATAGATCGTTCACCAGCCACTTTAAAATGCGGAGAGCTGCATTTTGGACAAAATTTTAAAACGTTTAAAGGATGTGTTTGCTGCATTTACTCAATTACTTTGGTTGCCTTCAGCCAGTTGTAAAACAATTCGGGCCATTGGTCAACAGGCAGGTTCTTTTTACTCATGCCAAATCCATGGCCGCCTTGGGCATAAATATGCATTTCGGCAGGCACTTTATTTTCTTTCAAAGCAAGATAAAATATAACAGAATTTTTAGGTGTTACGCCTGTATCATCATCTGCAAGCACCAGGAATGTCGGAGGTGTTTCAGGTGTTACATGCCGTTCGTGTGAATATTTTTCCACCAGACTTCTGTCATCTCCTTCTCCAATCAGGTTTTTCCGTGAACCGGTATGGCCGAATGATTCATCGAAAGTAATAACTGGATAGAGTAACAGCATGAAATCAGGCCGGCTGCTTATGTTATTATAAGGGGCTCCGGTGTATTTGCTGCCATTGTCGAATCGTGTGCCAACTGTTGCTGCCAGATGGCCTCCGGCAGATGAACCTGCTATTCCGATCTTTGAAGGGTTGATTCCCCATTCATTGGCTTTGTTTCTTACAATACGTATAGCCTGACGAGCATCGTCGGATGGAATTTCATGATGGCCATAAGGTAACCTGTACTTCAAAACAATGCCTGCAACTCCTTTTTCTTTAAGCCATTCAGCCATTTCATAACCTTCATGATCCATTGCTTCAATCCAATAACCTCCGCCAGGACAAATTACCACTGCTGCTCCTGTATTCTTTTCCTTATCCGGGAGGTACACATACATTTCAGCTTCTGAAACTTTTCGTACCCTCTTTCCTTCAAAGACTTCTTCAGGTTCATTCATCCCGTTATGGTTAGGAGCACCATCGGGCCATACTTTTAGTGTCAGATCCTGTGAATTCACATTAAAAACTATTAGTAGTAATGTAAAAGTTAAAACATATAATTTCATTTGTTATCGCTTTTTTGATTAGCCGGATGGAGCCTGCATGATAAATCTTCATCCTTGATTGTTTTGAACGAATCATGCCCGTTTAGAATTATTTTGATTTAGAACCCACAAAATACTGCTCCTTATTTGAAAATAAAACATTAAAAGTGGTTAATGATCCATAAATCCGGGTGATGTATTGTTGGAGATTAACCTTCTCCTCATCATTTAACACGCTGTGACTATTAATGTTTTGCTCCAATACTCTAAGTCTGTCACGAAGCATTACTATTTTATGGAAAAACCCTTCTATTGGTATTTCCTTCGGTTTCAGATCTTTGTTTGCAGGCTGCAGCAACATTGTTCCGCCTTCCCATTTTTCTCCAAGTTTTACTTCCTCATTTAAAGCACCATATTCATCGAGTACATATCTAATCACTCTTTCTATTTCATTAAGCGTTAGCCCTGATTTAGGAGTAATATCTTCCAATTTCTCAACAACACTTAAATCAGTGTTTCTTTTGGTTATTTCTATTTTACCTCCTTTTTCAAAAAATATTTCCCAGGCTGTGAGTTTATCACGACTTATAATTCCTTCCCCATATCTCGGATGCTTTACGCGGGTACCAACTGGTAAATCTTCCATGATTTTAATTTTAATACAATTGGTAAAATTAAAATAATTTTTCAGTAAACCGGAAGGTGAATTGTTTGTAGTTAATCTTTATTTGAATGGGGAATCGGGTTCCCGCGCAAACATGATATACGATAACTTATCAACCAATGCCGGAAAAAACTTCGACAAGAAAACAGTAAGCTTGCCTTCCACGAAAGTCAATATAAGGTCACGCTTGCGTTTTCGAACGGCTGTATAAATATGACCTGCACATGCCTCTGCAGACATCATCTTATCTTCATTCCTTGGCGTTCCACCTTGCTGATGTCCGTTTGCAACCAAAGCGGTTTTACGAATTTCAGAAGTTGTAAATCCGGGGGCAGCAATCAGAACATGCAATCCATCTTTCAGATGCTCGGTACGAATCGTCTGTAAAAAACCACGTACTGCAAATTTGGCTGCTGAATAACCACTCCGGCCGGGTAATCCAATGTAGCCACCAATTGATATAACACCAACAAGAGATCCTTTAGTTTTTAGCAGATGTGGCAGTGCAAATTTGGTGCAATAAACCGTTCCCCAGAAGTTGACGTTCATGAGTTGATGTAATACTTTTAATTCAGTATATTCAAATAAGGCACGCATTGAGATACCGGCGTTATTTATAAGCACATCAATACGAGAGAAGTTTTTGACAGCCTCTTCAATCAGATGATTACAATCAGCTTCAACTGTAACATCTGTTTTAACCACAACAACATTGGTGTGGGACAATAATTTTTTAAGTTCCAGCAAGCGATCCTCACGGCGGGCTGCTAAAACCAGGTTCCATCCTTCTGCGGCATATCTTTCAGCCAGAGCTTTACCAATCCCTGACGATGCACCTGTAATAACTACAACCTTCTTTTGCATATATTAGACCCCTGTTGAGTTTGAACAGGATTATGATTTCAGGCACGAAAGTATAAAAAAATGGAATGTTAATGGCAAAAATCCGGCTTTATTCCATAATACACTTGTCTGATCACATATTTATTTCAAGTCAGCTTTATTTTAATTGTATTGAATAATGCCTGGTTACTTTAACAGATTGTAATATTGTGCCATATAATAAGGTAACAGAAAAAATGTTCCTTCCTGTTCTGCATTTACACCTCCTACTTCCTGAAATTGCAATGCAAAACCATCACGATCCTGCCTTACATGACCACGTTCATCTATAGGAAGCGCGTATCCGTCCTTGTGCCAGCCCATTGTAGGTTTCTGACCGGGCGCAGGGTCGAATTGAACATCCAGGCGATGTGTATTATCCATTTCATAGCCAATCAGATCGAGTGGCATTTGTTCCAACATTTTCTTAATTGAATTGGTCAGGTCTGGGAATTGGGAGAGTTCTTTAACCGTTTTGGCAGTAAAACCACCTCCTTCGGGGAATATATTCTTGTTGTCGAAATAACCTTCTTTGGCCTTCTTAGCAAAATAATTTGCCAATGCTGCATATATAGTGTTCCAGTAGGCATTGTTCTGCTTGCTGATATGTAACCATGAGTTTTCGAGCGACATCCGGTACATAATTAATAGCTCTGGATTTTTTTCATAGTTCATCAAACCATACATGCTCATCAGGCAGAGGTTATTATCCCAGGGGACTACATTGTCGGGGGGGAAAAACTCCTTGCCATGCATGGCATTTATATGATATTTATGTTCCGACCTGAGCATTTCTGCAACTTCTTCATATTTTGAATCACCTGTTATATGGCTTGCTACATTAAGAAAAGATAGCATCATTAGTGAGTTGAGGCCACGTTGATCCCAGCCCCAAATCGAGTTGAAGAATTCAGGGGAAAAGTTACCCCATCGGGTTGCCTTCCCATCATGGTCGCGCAGATAAAATCCATTCCGTATAAGATGGTCTGTTATGTCTGCAACAACCTGGCGTACCGGTGCTTTCTCTTCTTCAGTTTCAGCTACTAAGTCGTAATATATTCCATAGAAATAATAATGTCCTGCCAGTTCATCTGAACTTGTATCACACTTCCACAAATATTTCCCATCCTTACTTTTTACAAAGCGCGGATTGATATCTTTCCAGAAGGGATCATTTTGTTGGTTCCGTAAATTTACCTGATGACTGTAAGCTGGGTCTGCTAACGGTTCGGGCCAATCGTGAGGAATAATAACGCGCGCAGGAAAACCTGGTTCATGTGTAATGTCCACCAGCCATTTACAGGCTTCAAAGCTTCTTGTGGCCAAGTGTTTTGCTTCCGGGGCTCCAGTGATTGCATAACGATATGCCTGAGCAGCTCCATACATGGAAGTATATTTCCCGTCATTGTCTGATATTCCATGTTTGAATGATGCAGTATCGTAGGGGACAGTAAGCTCATTGGGGGCTATAAAACCCATTCGTTGGTGACGTGTTTCTGTTTGGTAGGTGAAATATTTGGCTTTTTGATCAAAAGTAAGCTCCTTGGATTCGATCTGCCCGATACCCTCATTGGTAGCGAACCAGGCTGTACCATCCTCCTGAACGGCAATGTCATTAATGTAATCATCGGGCAACCATCTTAGGCTAAAACGATAATAGAACCGTCCATCTTCATATCTGATAGCTCCTTTTTTGGTTCCAAACCATACTATGCCTTCAGGCCCTGCTGCCGAACAAGTAAATTGATTATAAGGCAAGCCTTCTTCGCCGGTAAAAAGCTTCCAGGTCTTGTGTGACAGACAACCAACTCCTTGTTGTGCTCCAATCCATAGTCTGCCATTGGTATCTACAGCCAATGTGGAAACTTGTACCGGTGACCAGCTATAGTTTTCATCACGGGGTAAGATTCTTTCCCAATTGTCATTTCCTGATTCT
>DASRQG010000592.1:0-4309 GCA_035645995.1 Mariniphaga sp.
CCAGGTCAATAATAGCTTTCAACCCATTTTCTTCAACCCTGTGAAGATCATAAGGCCTTACAAAACCGGCAATTGTAAAATTACAATCTGCAACATCTTCAAGTGAATATTCAGGAAATCCTAAAAAATCCCATGGTAATATTGGAAAGAAGTCTTTAGGCCAGTCCACAGCACCATCTTCTTTATTTTGTGCAGTTAAAGCAGAAAAACTAAATAACAGTGAAAGGGAAAGAATTAAAATGTTTTTTAGAAATTTTTTGTTCATAATTCTCAGTTGATCCATAAAAATAATAAATAAAGTCAGGATAGTATCCGCATGATGAATATTCATCCTTCTGTTGGTAATAGAATCATGCTCATTTCAATTTTTTTCTCAAAAGTAAAAGCTTCTGACTTTTTTCCCATAAATATGTATAAATATTTATCGAAAGAATCAGCAGCTTTTAATTAATGGATTAAAGCGCATAATTTTAGACAATTATTACTTCATTACTGTAATTCCATCAACTATCACATTCGTAGTTTCTTTTTTATCATTCACGTATAAAACTACTTCATCACCATCACCTCTATATAACCCGTTTATAAAACTACAGTTAGCTATAGGTTCCTCGATCTGTATCAAAGACCGTCCGTCGCCCATAATATTCATGGCATGTACATTATTAATTTTGCCCGGCTGTGAGTTTCTGCCATATCCTCTGCCTCCAACGAGCAACGCATTATATCCGCCTTCAAAAATCACCCCGTTAACATATACCTGGCTGATTCCTGCAACATCATTCGCTCTGATTGCTACTGCACGGGTAGCGCTCTCACAAACTAAATTAGTAATGTAAACATTCTCAGTATCATCTTCAGGGCCATGCCACTTCCGTGAAGTTACCATAGTAGAATTTAAAGTTCCCCCTTCTGAATGTTCAGAATATAACCCAAGTGTTGATAAAGCAACAAAGTCATCACCTGTCTTCCCTGAGATATTGTCAATCCTGAAATTTTTACACCCATGCCTCAAATTAATGCCATCCCTGTTTCGAACCAATTGTGACTTCCCGTTAATTGTACTCCTTTCAGGATTGTTGATCCGTATATTTGATAATTCAGCATTTATTACCCGCTCATGACTCACAGCCCATGCATGGGTATTTTCAATATTAACATTCTTCAGTTTAAAGCCATCCACATAAGCCATCAGGATCAGTATGTTTCGCCAATCGCCTGTATGTTTCCTGTCAGCCTTCCCTGCGTCAGTACCGTATGATATTCGCCAATCGCCCGATGCTTCAATATCAGCATCCGGATTCAAACTCAATTTCTTCCCTCCATCACCTGTAGACCTTGGATTGGCTGCACCTTTCAATGTTGCTTCCCCTATGCCGATTATACTGATGTTTTTATTCCAGCCCGGATTAACAATCCCTTCTCCAACATTTTTGCTCCGAAACATATTGTCCCTGCAACTGTCGGATAGTTGAATGATACAATTATCCAATATAACTGTAATATCGCCGGGTAATAAAATTGCATTGTCGAGCAGCCAAATATTCGTCCCGTTTGAATTATCAGCAGGGATAATAACTCTACCCGATGATTCCACAGCTTTATCAACTGCAGCCTGTATCCGCTCTGTATCGGTACCTTCAAACTGATTTGGGGTGATTCCTTTTGAATCGTGTAATGCTGACTTGTTACTGAAATTGCATCCTGCAGTTGCTACTACTATAAGTAAAATTGCATAAATCAACGTCTTTCTCGTAATGTTATAAAGGTTTATACTGAAATTCAAATTCATAAGATATCTTTCTTTATTTGGAATTTTATTAAGATTATTCTCTAAGTCCTTAAAACAGGTTTTTATTAATACATATAAATTTAACTAAACTATCAGGTATAAAATTACCGGCCATCACTTACAATAATTCATACCTGTACAGACAAAATGAATATTTTGCAGGCAAAGTAAATTTAATGAATCCGGAATCGGTGACTTCCTGAATTTCTGAACTCCCATTGCCAATAACCGGTGTTAGTTGAAGTTTCACACCTTCTTCCATCCATACTTGAATGGATTGTGTGTCTGATGCATTATTCTCTCTGAATATCAACAAATATCCATGATCTTCATGAATAGATTGAAAGCCACTCCATGAATAACCATCAGGTTCTGCACCTATCGGATAAATTAAGCCTGAGTGCAAATCATATTGAATCGATGCGTATTTTTTCAACACAGGTGCCACGGAAAAAGCTTCATCGGGTAGTCCGGTACTTTCGAACCACGCTAAAGGTTGTGCCATAAATGAAATAGCTGCAATATATTCAAAAGGAATATTTTCAGGAGCCAATGCATCATTAGGTGGATACTTATCATGATTCCTCCATTTATTCAGAAATTCTATTTGCAACGTTTCAGCAGGAACGTATTTTGACAGCATCCACAAATTCCGATGTGTGTGATACGGGTAATAGTTGCCCCAATCGGTATAACGGTTTTCAAGAAATATATTACCATACTCTGTGAAATAGTGATATCCGGCCCTGCGACCGGCAGTTGCATCCAGATTAAAAGTTGCCATGCCTTCAGTCGCATCATATACCCTGTCAAACATCCGTCTCAGGTTAACTTCAGCTTGCTTATCAGGAAAATCTACACCATCAATTTTGAAGGTTTTAATACCATACCTGGTAAAATAATCGATAAGTATATCAGCATCCCTTTTCCAATTTGAATAAGAATCTTCCTTGCTTGGATTAAACCACAAACAAATTTCAATACCATTTTCCTGCGCTTTTGCCATAACAGGTTCAAAACCATTAGGAAATCTTTGTCTATGTGGTTGCCAATCCTCAATACTCCAGTCATTCCATTTTTTACCTTCTTTTGAAGCAGAATTTCTTGATAATCCCTGTTGCCATCCATCATCAAGCTGCAGATGAGTAACCCCTAAACGAGCTGCCGATTCTAATTCCTTAAGGATGAAAGCTTCATTCATTCTGCTATCCTTACTCCTGTCGCCCCAGGTATTCATCAATATCATCTCATCCCGGTTATCATGCAAAGCCCTCGTCTGTTTCTGATAAGACTTTAAAACCCTAAGCAGGTTATACTCTTTTTCATCAGTGACTCCGATTACATATCCATAACCTCTTAGCCATTCCTGTTCATTGATCTCTGCCAGGCTTATACCTGTACCATACACTTTTATTCCTTTCTGACTAAAAGAAAAATCCAATCCGGGATAATGCTGTTGGTTATAGGCTGAGGGAGCTTCTTTTAGAATAAACAATCCTGTTCCCAACGACTTATTTTGGGCCATTAAAATATTGCCTTCAACATTAACAGGCATTCGGTAGGCTACATAGGTATCTTCCTGTACCAATGTATTATTATGATCGGTTGATTCAGTAAACTCAACCGCTTTAAACTTCCAATGATGATTTGATAAAGGCAGACTACCTACTACTGGCACATCTTCTGCATCCACTACATTATAGTTAGCATTTTCAATGATTCCAAATCTATTCCTTTCTTCAGAATTAGCTTGCTTATCCATTTCAATCTTTTTCCCTCTAAATTCGAAATGATTTGATATTGCTGCAATGCCCGGATAAACTTTAAAGACCCTCTTCACTTCAACATCACCAAGCTCAAAATAAACTTCTACCTGTAGATATTCAGGTTCTAACTGTGATTTGGCTGTAACTTTCTGCTCAAAACGACCGTTCGTTGGGTTATCTTCTAATTCAGGAAGTACCAAATCTCCTGATTGATTTTTGGGTGCAGTAGAATTTTCTAAACCTACAAATTTCTGTTCCGGCTTGTTCTCAATTTTCATCAGCCTGACATTCCCATCATTCCAGTCAAAGATCAGTGAAACAACATCATTTTCAACAATAAATAAATTGTCTGTCAGAGAAGCCCGACATTCATCTGTAACAGAAGCCCTGGTCAGGGAGACTACAAAAAGAAAGGCCGACAGGAAAAAATACTTCATTTAAATAATTTTTGATTGAATTATCAGTATTCAGATTACTCCAGCAAATTTCAAAAATAGTATATTATATCAACTTTATTTATCCAATCCTAACTCTTGTACTTCCTGAATAATCTAATAGTAAATAAGTTTTTCTTAATTGTTGCTGTTCTATGGAATAATTATGAATTCACACCTTTCTCATGTAGTTTTCTAATGAATAAGAATATAAAAACTTTAGTGATCTAAAGTTATAATATAAACCTGCCGACTACCTGTATGAGTAGAGTTGAATCCGATCATCTTACCATCAGGGCTCCATCGTGCATGAAGGT
>DASRQG010000593.1:0-6605 GCA_035645995.1 Mariniphaga sp.
CTTGCGACCATTCGAGGGCATAGCGATAAGCTTCATCAAGAACTGTAGCTGCCTTTTTATTGTCAGGTGAAGATCTCAACCTATCAACAGCTTTAGAAACAGCAATAAAATAATCACCTTGTTGGAAAGCCTTTTTCCCGGAAGAACATGAAGTAAAAATAATGGCTACAAAGCTTAGTAAAAGAATAGATTTATACATTACAGATATTTTGAATCAAATCACAAAAATATTATTTTGAATGAATCTTCCTGCTACTTAACCAGTAAGAATGAAAAATATATTGATATAAATTGATTTTTATCTTTTATCGTTAATAACCCGGCAAATACTCAGCAGAGATGAAATATTACAATATCTGTTTTAGAAGAAGTGAATTTAAAACTATTCCGGGGAAAGTGATTTGAGGAAGTTTTACTTTCTGTTCAGAAGGAAAAATCAAACAAAAAGGAACCCGGCAAGTAGGCAAAGGCTACTTACCAGGCGATCACAATTATTTTTTTGGTATATTTTCAAGAGTAATGATCAGAAATTCCCAAAACTTCTGAACCGATTCGATATTAACCTTTTCATCCGGAGAGTGGGGAAAACGTATGGTAGGGCCAAAAGAAATCATATCCCATTGAGGGTACTTACCACCCAGTATTCCACATTCCAACCCTGCATGAATGGCTTTAATTTCTGGTATTTTCCCAAACTTTTTATGGTATACCTGTTGCATGAGTTTTAAAATAGGAGAATCCAGATCAGGCTTCCATCCGGGGTACGAACCAGTTAATTCAACATTTGCACCAGCAAGACTTAATACTGACTTCATTCTGTCTGCCAGCTCTACTTTCGCTGAATCAACAGAGCTGCGCATCAGACATGCCCCTTCCACTGTCTTGTCTTTAGCATTTGACTTTACAATAGCCAAATTCGATGACGTTTCAACGAGGCCTTTCATAGAATCACTCATGCGAATAACTCCATTAGGCAATGCTAATATTGCTTTCGTCAACTGAACCTGAGTATCAGCATCAATAATTCCAACAGGCAGTTCCGCTTCGTCAACTGATACCTTAAGATTTGGATCAGTAACAGAAAGCTCTGACTTAATAATTTTAGCCAAATCATAAATAGCCGGAACAAAATCCGCCACACGACCCTTTTCACAAATTACAGTACCAAAGGCTTCACGTGGGATTGCATTGCGCAGACTACCTGCATCGACGTGTGCCAATCTGACACCATAATCATCGAATCCCATATTTAACAACCTGAAAAATATTTTTATAGCATTTCCACGTTGCAAAGGTATATCTATGCCCGAGTGCCCTCCTTTTAATCCGGTTACACTAATCTTCAAAGCTTCCACATCAGCAGGGGCTTCTTCTTCATTATAATTAAAAGTAAAATTTACATCTTCTCCACCGGCACACCCAACATACAATTCACCTTCATCCTCTGAATCAGTATTTATAAGAATATCACCCTGAAGCACTCCTTTCTTAAGGCCATTTGCACCGTCCATTCCAGTTTCTTCGGTCGAAGTAAGCAATACTTCAACAGGACCATGTTTTATTTTATCGGATGCCAAAACAGCCAGGCAGGCAGATGCACCGATACCATTATCAGCTCCAAGTGTTGTTCCGTTTGCAGTTACCCATTCTCCATCAATGAAAGCTTCGATGGGATCGGCCGCAAAATCATGCTTTTTATCGCTGTTTTTTTGAGGTACCATATCAAGATGCCCCTGCAGAATCACCCCTTTACGGTTTTCCATTCCACTGGTAGCAGGTTTTCTAATTATAACATTCCCTGCTTCATCTTTAAAAGTTTCCAGGCCTAAACGCTTACCAAAGTTAACTGCCCAATCCTGAATTTTATCTTCATGCTTTGATGGGCGTGGTATCTGAAGCATTTGGTCAAAGATCTGCCACACTTCCTGTGGCTGAATGTCTTTAATTTGTGTCATGATAATTTACTTATTTATATTTGGTAATTCAAGCCCGTAACCCTTCTTTTTGTTCTCTGCCTTTAAAAGTAGTGAAACAAAAATTGCAAGTATAGTAAGGCCAACAAAAATCATCCAGGTAGTTTGATAATTGTACGTTATTTGTTCACCGGCAGCTTTTGCTGCTGCAACTCCGGGATTTGTCCTGTCGAGGACAATACCAACAGCAAGAGGAATTCCCCATAATCCTAAATTTTGCACCCAAAATATTAAAGCATAAGCACTACCCAACTGCTTATCAGGAATAATTTTTGGAACTGAAGGCCACATAGCAGAGGGAACCAAAGAAAATGCAATTCCCAATATAAGAACATTAAAAAATGCAGCAACAACACTTGTAATCATGGGGAGGTAAAATACAACATGAACTATAAAAAGCAGTACAGCTCCGAGTACCATTATTGTAGCACCTTTCCCTTTTCTGTCGTAAATACTTCCAAAAATAGGAGTGAGTAACATTGTACCAAATGGAACAAGGCTTGGTAATAAGCCTGCCCATTTTTCTGAAACCCCGAATTTGTTCACCATTAAATCGGGACCGTATTTATAAAAAGGAAAGACAGCTGAATAAAACAAAACACACAACAAAGCAATATACCAAAACCCCCTGTTGGTAAAAATCACCTTTAGATCGTTTAAACGGAAAAGCTCCTCTCCTGAAACATCATTAAGTTTAATTTGCAGATCAAGCTGTTTGTCTTTAACATTATAATAAACAAAACCTGCCAGTCCGATAATCAGAAACACTACCGCAATCAAAATATAGGCCGGAACATTATATTTTGTTGCAAGAGCTGCCCCGAAAGCCAGGGGAGCAAAAGAACCGAGCCGCGCAATTGCAACCTGCATTCCCATAGCCAGTGCTAACTCACTTCCTTTGAACCATTTCACCACTGCTTTGGAGACTGTTATTCCGGCATATTCTACACCTACACCGAATAATGCATATCCGAATGCAGCATAAAAAACCTGTGAATTTAAACCAAAAATGACACCATCTATCGGGAGAAGACCTTTAAAGGCTGCCCATTTTAAAGCACCACCAATAATCATTATAATAGCAGAAGAAATGGTGCTGAATCGTATACCAAACCTGTCAAGTAAAATTCCGACAATGATAAGCATCACAAAAAATACATTAAACCAGCCATAAGCACTGTTAACCATGCCGAAGTCAGCACTATTCCATCCATAAACCCTCTCAAGTATAGGCTTTAAAGGGGAAATAACTTCCGTAAACATATAACCTGCAAACATCGTAAACGAGAGAATAACAAGCATGGTCCACCGCATGCTTTTAGAGTCTCTCAGCGTCAATTTTGGTTCCTTCATTTTTTGATTTTTTTTATAATAAGAATTATTGGTGGATAAAAGTAAGAAAAAAACAGGTGTGGCTAAGGTCAAATAAAAAGGCGATTGAAAACAATCACCTTTTTTTGAAAAAAATTATTCTTTTGATACAGATTTTATTGCCCCGGTTTCAGGATGTATCTCGATACTATAACCTCCAATCAGCATTTCTTCTGGAATCGGAGCAACCTGCCCGAATTGTGGCAGAACTATCCTGGTGGAAGCAATGGTATTCAATTCATAAATCAAATTAACATTTACGGTGACCGGCATACGGTAGAAAAGACCACTCTCACCGGCATCAGGATTTTGTGATGAAGCAAGTTTTGAAAACTTTGATGCGAATTCCTTATCATGTTCCACCCTCAACATAACCGGTTTACCTGCTACATTAGATGAAGGCAGTACACCACTTTCTTCTGAAAACCTAAAAGCAACTTCGCCTTTCTCTGATGCAGCTGTTGGTATAAAATTAATGCCAATACGCTGCTTCTCATATCTGGCCTTACCGGTAAATAAGGAAAGATAACCTTCTTCAATTTTTTTAAGCTCACGCAAACTCTCCCTGTAAGCTTCACCATCAGGATGAAACTCATCCATCAATCCGGCAACCATCTGGTACCGTAAATTTCTGGATTCAAGAATTCTTTTTGCTGCTTCAACTGCCTTATCTTCTGTACTCATACGAACAGGACGGAAATTGGTCGTAGAATCTCCTCTGGTATATTCCGGATTATGGTTGAACCTCGAAAAATCGTGTGAGTTATTTCTTATCGGCTTATCAATGTAAGTCAGTGTTCTATCACTCACTGTAAATAATTCTCCACTTCCGGTATTGATTCCTGCCAGACAACCCGATGGAGTCAGGCTAATTAAAGAAGCAGTCTCTCCTATTGCCTTATAAACATGGTTTGGATCAGGTTCAGAAAAGGATTCAATTTCAACGTCTGTGATGCTCCATTTTACAGAGGGTTTGTTTTGAACATTTTCTATTCCCAAAAGCTGCGTTGCATATTGAGCATAAGGGCCTGGTTCATGAATTTCTTTACTTGCTTCTACATAAATACGCAATCCCGAACGTGGAAGTGCATATGTAATTCCTTCGGTAAATGCAGGCACTGAAGCTTCATCCGACTGCTTTCTTCTTTGACCCAAAGCAGGGACAGCAAACAAAACTGCTAAAAATAAAATTATACTTCTCATTATTCTCACTTTAAATAAAGACCTTAAAAATAGGATTTTTATTGCGCAAATCAAGAAATAATTATCTAATACCAATTACAAACAGGATAAGAAATTGCTGCAATCAACGTAATTGAAGAAAGGCTCCTCCAAGTTCATCTATAATATCATGAGCAACCATTGCATGCTCTGATTTCTTTCCAGATGCAATATCACCTGCCAGCCCATGAAGATAAACACCTGCCATTGCAGCGTTCTGTGGGGAAAGGTTCTGCGCTAACAATCCAAGTATAAAACCAGTTAAAACATCCCCGCTTCCAGCGGTAGCCATACCCGGATTACCGGTTGAGTTAAAAAAAACATTCCCATCAGGGAGTGCCACGGATGTATATGCCCCTTTTAAAACTACAATGATCTTATAATTCATAGCCATTTCCCGTTGAAGTTGTATACGCTGCCAGGAATCAACTGAAGATCCGGTTAAACGGTTAAATTCACCGGGATGAGGAGTCAGAATAGTGTTGAGAGGCAGCATTTCCAACCATTCCTTATGTATGGAAAGAATATTTAATGCATCGGCATCAAGTACCATAGGCATATTGCAATTTGCAATCAGATCATGCATTAAACGGCAGGTATTTCTACGCGTACCTAATCCGGGCCCGGCTCCTATAGCGGTGTAAGGTGAAAGATCAGGAAACTCAGTACAAATTGAGTCATGAACATCAATGCTGACCATAGCCTCCGGAACCGCAGTTTGTATAACAGGATAACCAAAATGCGGAATATGGGTTGTAAGCAAGCCTACGCCTGCTCTCAGACAAGCTTTAGAAGCCAAAACAGCAGCACCCATTTTACCGTAACTACCAGCGAGAAGTAATGCATGGCCAAATATTCCCTTATGTGCAAACCTGCTTCTTTGAGATATCATTGTTGCCACATCTCTATGCTCCAGAAGATGCCAGTCAGATGCAAGCCGTGCCATTCCCTCCGGGTGCAGCCCAATATCCATCACTTCCCATATGCCGACATAAGGTTCATTTTCGGGAAGCAGAAAACTAAGCTTGGGAAATTGAAAGGTTAATGTAAAATCGGCATTAACGATATTTAGTGGATCATTTCCAATATTGTTTTCCCCCATGAGGCCGCTGGGAATGTCAATAGCGATAACTTTATTGGGCAGTTTGTTTAATCGTTGTACAATATCGGCAGGCAAACCACTTAAAGGCCTGGTTAAACCGGAACCGAATAGTCCATCAATAATTATATCTTCATCATCAACAGCAGGAAAATCTTCTATACTTGTGATCATAGTAACCGGAACTTTTTTTTGCTCTTTAAGTCGCTGTAAATTAACAGCTGGAGATCCTTTTAAGTCTCGATTATTATTCATCAGAAAAAGTTCGGTCTTATAATTTCTCTCTGCCAACTGTCTGGCAATAGCCAGCGCATCCCCACCATTATTTCCCGGTCCGGCAAAGACAATGATTTTTCCGGATAAAGGTATATTTTTCATAAGCCAGTGGCTTATCTTCCATGCAGCACGTTCCATTAAATCGATGTCTGCAACAGGCTCATTCTCTATCGTAAACTTGTCGATAAGTCCAATTTGCTTTGTTGTAAATAATTTCATACGAATTAATTGTTTTTAATTGCTGTATGGAACGCGCATGATGATTCTTTCCTTTTCTTTTATACTTTCCGGATCATGCTCGTTTCATAAGGTTCGTTTTATTTTCTCCACATAAATCAATGTAAATCAACTTATGGATACCCTTTTTTGATGGTTACTGAATTAGCTTTCAGATTTTATTCAAAGATATTAAAATCGCTCCTAATTATTTACCAGAACCAAACAGAATCCATAAAAACATAGATTTTATGATAATTATCATATTTTATTTCAAAGGTTGATATCTGTAATAAAAAGAAGTAAAAATTCTTTTCCAAATTCATCAATACTCTAAACTTTTTAAGCAAATTTGCGAGGCGGAATTCCCGTAGGTTCAAATTATTATAAACAAGCTATACATCAAAAACCATGTTTAAAGAACATCCTAAGGGCCTGATTGTGGCCTT
>DASRQG010000594.1:0-3747 GCA_035645995.1 Mariniphaga sp.
TCCTTTTTCCTGTCGAAGCTGGTATAGATAACATATTGCACACCTGCTTTCTTTGCAGCATTAATGGCATTGAAATGTTGTTGTTGCCGTGGCTTCACACCATTTCTCGATACAAGTAACAGGGTTTCAATCCCTTCAAATGCATCTTCCAACGATCTTTTACCATCATAGTTTCCAACTCTTACATCAACCCCTTTAGCAATGAGATCTCCTGCTTTGCTGTCGTCACGAACCAAAGCCGCTATTGATGCCGGGTCCTTCTTTTCAAGAAGAAACTCAATCACCTGACTACCCAGGTGTCCGGTTGCTCCGGTAATTAATATCATCATCCAATTTTTTAAGATTATTGTGCTTACAGTACCTTAACACACATCTTTATCGATATGTTTGATGAGATAGTAGCAATATCAATAAACCTTAATACAACCAGGAAAAATGTAATTATTTCATCATTTAAAAAAAGTTACAAGCTTTTGTCTGTGCCCGTAGCCAAAATCTATAACTTTATTTTATATGCCGGCATACATACTGTTGCTCATCTGTGTTTCCTGCCTGTTCCGGAATGCGATCCACACATCAGGCAGTGAACCATACGGTGGTGGGGTAGAAAGCTTCCAGACATATTCTCCCGCAGTGCGTGAAACATCCGTGAATTTGTAATCGCAATATTTAGTGTTTTCATCCAGTAACATTACCACCAGTGTGTCCCGATCAGAATTGCCAATAGCTTCCTCGTCATTTTTCCACCGAATGAATAGGCCGTCGGGATGACTTTTTAACTCCACACTAACCGGAAGAGGTAGCGGTCCTTTACTTAACAGAACCTTCTGCTTATCAATGCAAATATCAGGATATTCTCCCTTAAGGGCATTGCGCATATTATAAGAGAATGCCTCAGATCTGGGGGAACGTTTCTCATCTTCCGGCTGATAAGTTTTACGTATAAGGCCGTTAAAATGGCCTATGAATTCATTAACTACCTGTAGTCGTTTTCGTTGCAGAAGTTGGGCTGTCGATTTTTTATCCCTGAAATGTTCCGGCTTTGTGCGCACAATTCCCTGTCCTTTAACTTTATAAAATACGAGGTTGCCAAGCTTACCCTGGCCTGAATCAAAAAGGTTGTTAATACGTGCCATGATTGTTGATTTTTGATTTTATTAAATTTTATTCAGATTTTATGGTTCTTCGACTTTTATACGCAGCTTCTTCGACTTTTGTTCGATTTAAATTCGTAAAATTTTGAATATAGATGGAAGAAATATCGAACTTGTATCGAACTTGTATCGAAGAAACCTGGTTTCTGGTCTAAGTTTAATATTAACGTATGATTATTATGTCAGAAGCAGCAATTTGTTTTATTTTCAAATTGTCATAGTTATCAATTCTAATGATCATGTCGATAGTATGTTAAAGATATATACTAATGAAGTTACCTTGTTAATTTTAACTATTTTGGGTTAGTGGGTAGTATTGATTTTGCTTTCTCTATTCCCGTAATATGAAGCACAGTGATAGAGTAGGATAATCAACAATAATAGCAAATGGTTGTTATCTTGATATTAAACATCTGTGGTAGTTTACCACCGCAAATAAATATACAACTATGAACACAATGTTACGAAAATCATTACCTGTAGCCAATGTTGATATTGGGTTATTAATTCTTCGTGTAGTGGCATCCATTTTTATGATTGTTCATGGATACCCAAAAGTAATGCAATTGTTTTCAGGGGAACCTGTTCAGTTTGCTGATTTCATGGGGCTGGGGCCTGCGGTTTCACTGGCATTGTCAGCATTTGCTGAGTTCCTGTGCGCTATTTTTATTTTATTAGGTTTATTTACTCGCTTTGCAGCGGTGCCACTGGTTATTAACATGGCTGTTGCTGCCTTCTATGCCCATGCTGCCGATCCATTTGATGTGAAGGAAAAAGCATTATTGTTTTTGTTGATTTTCTTTTTCCTGTTGTTAACAGGTGCAGGCAGATATTCTGTTGATGGGTATTTGTATCGATCTGGTGAGAAAAAGCAGCGTCGTTATGTCTGATGCAGGCCATCGAATAATTTGATATGAATCAGTGAATGTTTTTGAAGTAAATTTTTTAGGGTTCCTATGCTGCATAAACATTCTCTGAGGATTTGACTTTTATCTTTGAGGTTCAGCATCAAATCTTTCGATATAATCGGTCGATAATACCCTGAATTCGGTTCTTCTGTTTATAGCCCGGGCAGTTTCCTGTTGTTCTTCTGTCAGGGTATTGATAAACTCCTCTGTAAGTTCATCTTCACGGTTGAGGAATTCGTGTTGACGTGCTAAGGCCCGGGTAACTGTTTTGGGCCAGGTTTCACCATATCCCCTTGCCGATAATCGTTGTGGATTGATGCCCCTTTCGATTAGAAAATTCACCACACTTTGTGCTCTTTTTTGGGAAAGCTCAAAGTTGAACTGGTCACTGCCAACGTGGTCGGTATGCGACATAATTTCTATTGTGATGGTCGGGTTTACCGTCAATAGAGCTACGAGGGTATCGAGTGCTGTTTCCGATTCCGGTAATAGTTCCCAGCTGCCAAAGGCATAGTTTATATTTTCGAGGTTAACCGGGACATCGGTAGGTGAAAGAAATAGCTCGAACTTAAAATCTTTGCTCTCTTCGAGGCCTAAAGTGTTGGCAGAAGCCTTATCTCGCAGATATCCATCCTTAAAAGCAGCGAAAACGTATTCTGTCTCAGGTTTTAGCGACATTTGAAACTTGCCATCTTGTGCACGCATGCGCAGACTGGTACCATCAGTACCTATAATTCTGATAGTTGCCCCGTCGATATGGGTGCCGGTTTCTTTGTCGAACACTTCACCATAAGCCCGGTAAATTTTAGGAGGAACTACAAATGAGTACAGATCATCGCCTCGTGACCCTTTTCGATTTGAAGTAAACATACCTTTATTTTCACCGGTTACGAAAGCAATTCCAAAATCGTCGTATGGTGAATTTACCGGATAGCCCATATTTTCAACCACCCATGAGTTATCCTCATTTCGGGTTGCCTTAAAGATATCAAAACCTCCCATTCCAAGGTGATAATCAGAAGAGAAATACAATTCCCCATTGTCGCGAATATAAGGGAACATTTCATCTCCGGGTGTATTAATATCCGGCCCCAGGTTAACAGGATTGGAAAAAGTTCCCCCATCACGTTCGGCCATCCATATATCTTTACCTCCTTGTCCTCCGGGCATATCGGATACAAAATACAATATAGTTCCATCGTGATTCAATGCAGGATGGGCAGCTGATAAACTGTCAGGAACAATTTGTATTTTTATGGGTTCCGACCATGTTCCTCTTGATTGCGAAGAGGAATATAATTCGGCCCCCAGCGACATTGTTTTATCATAGCGGCTACGGGTGAAAATCATTTGTTCACCGGTGGCCGATAAGCTTGCTGCACCTTCTTCGTCACCGGTATTAATCACCAGATATTCATCCAGTAATTTTGGAGTATCCCATTTCTGGCGCTGGATGTTAAAGGTAGCCCTGAAAATATCTGCAAATTTTTGGCCCGTTATCATGCTTTTCCGTTTACCGGTAGCATTTTGACGGGTTGAAGTGAAGAAGATTTCATTGTCGCGTCCACCAACAAATACCGGTGAATAGTCACTTTCCCGCGAATTTAGCTCTTTTATTGGTTGAACAATGTGTCGTGTAGGGTTATCGATCCATTCCTGTGTTTGGCGAATAGCTTCCAGGCCTT
>DASRQG010000595.1:0-4151 GCA_035645995.1 Mariniphaga sp.
ACAAGCGCAGGATCACTTTCTGATATTTTTTGCATAGCAGAAACCAATGATGTTGCTGTTACAACTTCATAATCTTTATCGATCAATATATTCTGAAGAATGTCATACTTATCATCAGCAGGCCTTATATGTAAAATTTGATCTTGGGCGATACGCATTGCTGTTTTTGTTTTGGTCACAATTACTTCTCTTGCTGCAAAATTAACATTCCTTAGTAATTTCACGATACGTATTTCTACCTAAATTTTAAAAAGGCAATCAAACGATCTTTTAATTATTTCTATATTCAATAAAACCATAATCAAGTCCGAATCCGGATGAGGACTCAAAGCACCATCTTCTTCCGTAGAATTTTTACACATTTAGTAGCCGGGCCAACCCTTAAAACAAAATATGCCACTACCAGAATTGCTGATTTATAGTTTTTCATTTGGATTTAAATCAATTGTGAACGAAAAGTCATAAGAGGACAAAATTTGATAATTGTCATTATAAAAACATTAGCTGTGAGTCGGGATAAACGGACATTATTTATAAAACATGCTGCAAAACATATACTTTTCATACGTTATATGTTGTATAACAGCCTGGTTTTAACAAATAGTTTACAAAACCTTTTGAACAACCAATAATAGTATTCGAAAGTTTTTATCGGGTATAGATTTTATATATTTGCAACCTTTAAAAAGTTGCCTGAATTATTACCGGAACCAAAAGAAAAATCATTAAGACTCATCCGAGAAATTGGACTAAGTGTTTTTGATTGTTCTGTTAGTTCTTTTGAATTATTAATTAATTAAGATGAAGAATATAAATTTTGTCAGTGCCAGCGAGGCTGTTAAAGTTATCAAATCAAATGACCGTGTTCACCTCCACAGTGTTGCTGTAACACCTCACCCATTAATTAATGCCATGGTTGAACGTGGCCGTAACAAAGAATTCCGCAATGTACGTATTCAACACATTCATACTGAAGGGCCAGCACCTTATGCAGATCCTGAATTTGAAGGTATTTTCCAACTGGAATCATTTTTTGTTGGCCACAATGTAAGAAAACAAACACAGGCAGGTTATGCCGATTATATACCTGTTTTCCTCCAGGAAACCCAAAGGCTTATCCGTGAAGGTTATCTAAAAGTAAATGTAGCTATGATTCAGGTTTCTGTTCCTGATAAATTTGGCTACACCTCACTGGGTACTTCAGTAGATGCTACACTGGCTGCAGTAGAAAATGCTGAAACAGTAATAGCTATTGTGAATCCAAATGTACCAAGAGCTTTTGGAGATGCTATGATTCACGTTAACGATATCGACATTTTTGTGGAAGACGACAGTGAATTGGTAGCTGCAGTACCAGGCCCAATTAGTGAAACCGACCGGAAGATTGGACGATACGTAGCAGAACTTGTTGAAGATGGAGCCACCCTGCAAATGGGCATAGGTGCAATCCCTAATGCAGTACTTTCAATGCTGGGCAACCACAAAGACCTGGGTGTACACTCTGAAATGTTTGCCGATGGCATCCTTCCTCTTGTTGAAAAAGGAATTGTCAACGGAAGAAACAAAAAAATTGACAAGGGTAAAATGGTCGCTACTTTCCTAATGGGATCTAAAAAACTGTACGATTTTGTGCATGACAACCCAGGGGTAGCCATGCAGGATGTAAAATATACCAATCGCGTTTCTATTATTGCCAAGAACCCAAAAGTTACAGCTATTAACTCTGCACTTCAGGTTGACCTTACCGGACAAGTTTGTGCAGATTCTATTGGAATTAAATTTTATTCCGGTGTAGGTGGTCAGATTGACTTCCTGAGAGGTGCTTCTTTTAGTAAAGGTGGTAAACCAATAATAGCTATGCCATCTGTCACTAATAAAGGACTTAGTAAAATTGCTCCAATTCTTACCCCTGGTGCAGGTGTAGTAAGTACCAGAGCCAACATTCACTGGCTGGTAACTGAATATGGTGCAGTAAACCTGTATGGAAGATCATTGCAGGACAGAGCAAAACTTATTATATCGATTTCACATCCCGACCATCAGGAAGAACTGAGCAAAGCAGCTTTCGAACGCTTTGGGCCACACTACCATTTTGTTTGGAACGAAAATAACGATTAAATATTAAAAGTCATGAATATATCACACATAGAACATATTGGAATTGCAGTAAACAGTCTTGATGAAGCCATTCCTTTTTATGAAGACATGCTTGGTTTAAAATGTTATGCTGTAGAAGAGGTTAAGGACCAAAAGGTAAAAACAGCATTTTTTATGGTAGGGCAAACTAAAATTGAGTTGCTTGAATCAACCGACCCGGAAGGGCCTATTGGTAAATTTATTGAAAAGAAAGGCCCTGGAATCCATCATCTTGCGTATGCTGTTGATGATGTTAACAAATCACTCTCCGAACTGGAAGAAAAAGGTGTACGCTTAATCGACCAGAAATCCCGGCCAGGTGCCGAAGGATTAAATATCGGTTTCCTGCATCCAAAATCTACTTTGGGTGTATTAACAGAATTATGTGGTAAAGAATAGCCAAAATAAAAATTAATAAGAAAAAATGAGTACCCGAGACAAAGTAAAGAAGCTGATTGAACTTCGGGCCGAAGCCAAATTGGGCGGAGGAATCGACCGTATTGAAGCTCAACATCGCAAAGGAAAGTTTACCGCCCGTGAACGAATCGAAATGCTACTCGATGAAGGGAGTTTTGAAGAGTTCGATATGTTCGTTACCCATCGCAGCACCAACTTTGGCATGGAAAAGAAGAAGTTCCTTGGGGATGGTGTTGTTACTGGTCATGGAACAATCGACGGAAGAGTTGTGTATGTGTTCTCACAGGACTTCACCGTATTTGGTGGTTCTTTATCAGAAACATTTGCACAAAAGATCTGCAAGGTAATGGATAAGGCCATGAAAGCCGGTGCTCCATTAATTGGAATCAATGATTCAGGTGGTGCACGTATCCAGGAAGGTGTAAATTCTATGGCCGGCTACGCAGGGATATTTGAACGTAATATTCTTGTATCAGGAGTTATCCCTCAAATCTCAGCCATTTTTGGCCCTTGTGCCGGTGGTGCTGTATACTCCCCTGCCCTCACTGACTTTATAATGATGACCGAACAAAACTCTTACATGTTTGTAACCGGTCCTAAAGTTGTTAAAACTGTAACTGGTGAAGACATCACAACTGAAGACCTGGGAGGAGGTAAAGTTCATGCATCTAAATCGGGTGTATCTCATTTTCTTGTTGAGGACGAAAAGGAAGGGCTGATGCTTATCCGTAAGCTTATAAGCTATATTCCTCAAAATAACCTCGAAGACCCAATTATCACAGAAAATACAGATCCCATCGAAAGAATGGAGGATGCCTTGAACGATATCATTCCGGAGAATCCCAACCAGCCTTACGATGTGAATGATGTAATAACTGCGATTGTCGACTATGGCGAATTTCTTGAGATACATCGCAACTACGCAAAAAACATTCTGGTAGGCTTCGCTAAATTCGATGGACAACCGGTTGGAATCGTTGCCAATCAACCCAATTATCTTGCAGGAGTACTTGATATTGAAGCATCACGTAAAGCTGCCAGGTTCGTTAGATTTTGCGATGCGTTTAATATTCCTATCATCACATTGGTTGACGTGCCTGGATTCCTTCCGGGAAGTCGTCAGGAATACGGTGGTATAATTATCCACGGTGCTAAGTTATTGTTTGCTTATGGTGAAGCTACAGTCCCCAAAATTACTGTAACCCTTCGCAAATCTTATGGAGGTGCACATGATGTAATGTCGTGTAAACAGCTCAGAGGAGATTTAAATTACGCCTGGCCAACATCTGAAATCGCAGTGATGGGTGCATCGGGTGCGGTTGAAGTATTACATGGCAGAAAACTTGCTGAAATAAAAGACCCTGAAGAAAGGGCTAAATTTATTGCAGACCATGAGGCGGAGTATAATGAGAAATTTGCCAACCCTTACCAGGCTGCTGCTCTTGGATATATTGATGATATTATTGAACCAAGAAATACACGGTTCAGAATTATTCGCGGTTTACAAAGCCTTGCTACTAAGAAACTTGTAAATCCACCAAAGAAACACGGAAATATACCACTTTAAAAGATACAATATGAATTTTCTTTTTATAGTG
>DASRQG010000596.1:0-6150 GCA_035645995.1 Mariniphaga sp.
TGCTTCTTTTTTTCCTTGTTTATAATTGGTTTTCGAAATATAGAGTAACAGTTGTCGTATTGCCCCGGAGTAATTTTTTTCCTCGTAGTATATTTTGCCAAGATAAAAATGAGCATTATAGCCAAGCTCCGGATAATCAACAGATTTCAAAAAGTTTATTTTTGCCATTTTATTCTGGCCTTTTTTTCTTCTTATTAATCCTGCATAATAAAAAGCTCCGGCATAATCCGGCTGTATTTTTAAAACATTATGGATCTGTGCCAAAGAAGAATCATACTTTTGAGCTGTATAGTATTCTACTACTTTTCTGAAAACAGCATCACGCTCAGGTCTGTGTACATTGTCGGCTTTTTTTATAGAACTGCCCTGATCTGTTGATTTTTTATTAACAACAGTTTTTTTGATCAGTTGATCGATTTTATGCTGTATACTGTCTCGCTCAGAAGGATCACAAATCTGAATATATTTTTGGAGTTCTATTACTGCCTTTTGATTCTGTTGATCTTTTTCATATGCAGATGCAAGCATTTTCAGTGCTTTACTCCATCCTGGATTGTAGCTCAAAGCCTTTTCAAGATTATAAATTTGAAGTTTCGTTCGCCCCTGGACCAAACGTATTTCTGCCATGTGCATATATGCATTGTAATTGTCAGGATAAGCAGCAAGGACCTTTCTGAACTCATCTATTGCCTGTTTATAGTTTTTTTCATTTTTATATTTATTTCCAAGTCTGTAATGTATATAGTCACCACTATTATTTTGGGCAAAACTATTCACTCCCAGATTTGATATCAGAAAATATCCGGTGAAAAATATTACAATAAAATGATCTATTCTGGATATTACATTATTAAACAACATTGAGCATTCCCGGTTTTAACATGACATTTACCGACTTTTCCATTATCAATTTATCGCTTACTCCAAATTTTACAAGTGTATTAGGAAATAATTCTTTAGCAATTACAGCCGGTTCAGGTTTGTTTTTTTCAAATTTTTCTATTTCCTCGATTCTTTTCTGCACAGAATTACATGTGTTGTATAATTCTATAGTTTTCTTTTTAAAAAATTCAAGTCTGTTTTTATCTTCTGGTGAAAGTTTACCATTATCATTCAGACCATTACGCACAAGCATAAAAATCTCAGTTTTTAATAAGACCTGCTTGCTGGAAATTCCCGCCAGCTCTTTTAATAAAGCATAACGCTCCCGGTTTAACTGAAATATTTTCCCGATATCCAGAATGGTTCTGGGTTCAGCACTGCTGCCAACGATATTTGCCTCTATATAAAATGCGGATATTGATCCACCAATAATTTGATTTGTTTTTACCCGGCCACCAGAAATTACACTGCTGTGAATAAGATCACCACCAACAACGATATCTCCCCTAACGTTGACAGCAAAATTTTCAATATGGCCAACTTTCATATCACCGCCACACTCTATAACTCCCTCACCCCCTCCTGCAACTCCACCAGTAATCTCAAGATTACCATTACATTGTATCATGGCGTTCTCAATACTGCCTTTTATTATCAACGAACCCTCTGCTTTTACGCAGAAACCGGCCCTTACATTTCCATTAATTTGAAGATCTCCGGAGAAACTTACATTGCCAGTAGAATAATCGATATCACCTTTAATTAATTGTGAATTTTTTACTATTATTATCCCTTTGGCATTTATACTCAATGCCCCATCTATTCTGGCCAATAACAAGTCAGGGTCTTCCTTTGAAAAATATGTACCTGTACCATTTATTATTTGAGTATCAGATACGGCCTTCGGAAATACTTTTTCTCCTAAAACTGTAATTCCTTCTTTTCCTCTATTTGGGTGTATATGTCTTGCTAATGGCTGATCCTTCGAAACATTTGTCAGTATACTGATATCCTGGTGATCTGCACGGCCATTATCAAGTATCTTTGGTTTCCCTTTTCCTGACAAGTCAACCAGCATCTCAACTTTACCATCAGTACCCTGAACTGGTGCAGTCCCTCGTGCTATTTCAACTGTTGTATTCTGAATTCTGCCTTCCGAAATCAATTTAACAGCTTCATTGTTTATTCCATATACGATTCCATTTCTGGTTAAAAACTCCTTTAATTCATAATATGCTGGAAATGTTTTCAGGCCTTGTGGTATTTGTAAGAAAGCCTTCATGCCATCCTGTGTAAACCTTACCCGCAAATCTATCACTTAATCTCCCTGCTTTATTTCTCTCCCAGACGCTTCTCAAACTGCAAATAATTGCAGACATAATCATATACAGCATCTTCCAACGACCTGCATTCATGATTACATCCGGAAGAACGCAATTTATCAAGATCAGCTTGTGTAAAATACTGATACTTGTCACGGATTTCGATTGGCATAGGAATGTACTCAATAACAGGGTTTTTATTTACAGCACTGAAAATTGCTTTAGCAAGATCATTCCATGAACGTGCCTGCCCGGTACCGATATTAAAAATTCCTCCGATCTGACGCTTTTCAAGAAAATACAATGTCATTTTAACTGCGTCTTTAACATAAATAAAATCTCTCAGTTGCTCACCGTCTCCGTACTGCGCTTTATGAGATTTAAAAAGTGAGATAGTTCCCCTGTCCCTTACACCAGCAAAAGCCTTATTTATTACACTTCTCATATCACCTTTATGATATTCATTTGGCCCAAAAACATTGAAATATTTCAACCCCACGATTTTTTCAAGCCACCTCTTTCTCAAAGCATAAAGATCAAAAAGATGCTTTGAATACCCATACATGTTCAGCGGAAACAACTGATCTATCTTCGATTCATCATCACTATACCCATATTTACCATCCCCATAAGTAGCAGCACTTGAAGCATAAATAAAACGTGTCTGCTGATGTTTTTCCCACCATCTGCCAATTCGAACTGAATAATGAAAATTGTTTTCCATTAAATAATCTGCATCCTTTTCAGTTGTCGAAGAACATGCGCCAAGATGAACTATACCATCAATTTTCATGGAATCCATTTTTCCAGACTCAAGTTCAGAAATAAAAAGTGCTTTATCCATAAAATCATTAAAGCGTAAACCGACCAGATTACGCCACTTCTCACCATCACCAAGCCGGTCTACAATAAGAATGTCATCAATACCCCTGCTGTTTAATTCTTTTACTATAGCGCTCCCGATAAAACCAGCACCACCTGTTACTATTATCATATCACCTCCGCAAATCAATAATTTGTATTTGCTTTAAAATAATACAATTCCGGTACGTTTTTTTCAGGCTTTTAATCGACACCGAATTATTTTCATAAACAGCCATTAAAGGAGTAGTATTTTGAATTGTAAGAGATGTGGTTCACGGATTGAATCCTATTGTTCATCCTGGTGTTGCCCTCACTGTGGAACTATTGTACTTCAAAACCGATCAAAATTTGTTAATACAGCAGATAAGACTCAGCTGGTCTGGGAAACAACTGAAGCTTTTACAAATCCATTAAGTTCCTTAATTAATACTTTAACCGAATCATTTTTCAACACAGAGTCTTTTTTTAAAAAGGTCACAAAAGGCACAACCATTAAACCTGCATGGCTTTTTGGCATTATTACAGGAAGTTTTGGCATTTTCGCTTCATTTTTATGGTCATTCTTATCTTTCAATTATACCCCTGATAAGGCAATCTCTCCATCAAGTCTGGTTTTAACCCCCGTCATCATAACATTGCAGCTTTTTGCTGTTACATTTTATTGCCTGTTGGTTTTCAGTTTTTTAAGACAAAATAAATCATCCATGAAATCTACTTTCAGGATTGTTGCTTATTCGCAAAGCGCCATGATTCTATATGCCATACCCTTTTTTGGATCAATACTTTCACCTGTATTATGGTTTTACATGCTTGTTACCGGGTTACATCATGCCAATTCAGTTGGAAAACTTAAAACAACACTCATACTTATTTTCCCGGTAATATTTATCGTTTTCGTAGGTATTGTTGCACTATCCGCTTTTCTTGCAGGCAATTTATTTGCAAATGAACAACTGACAAATTTTTTTAATCTGTTTCCAGGATAAATCTTGAGACTTGATTTTATCCGTATTGCATTATAGAATTTTATTGTTAAATACTGGTAATCAGTTTTCATGGATCTGTTTTGTGCAATATTGATAAAAAACAATTTCTCCTTTTTTTTACCAAAACTGCATAAGTCAGCCATGATCAGCAAGGAAAAGGGAAGATTCGTTTTTCATTCACTGCCGTTGTTGACAAAGTGATTTTCTGCAGGATAAAAAATGCCAAACAATATTAATATGCTTCTTGATGTAAATGTACCATTTTCAGTCCAGCTTTGTCAGACCAAAATGAGCATTCGTGATTTACTGAATCTGAAAAAAGGCAGCATAGTACGTTTAAACCGAATGGCGGGTGAACCTGTCGACATATTTATCAGCAGTAAATTGATCGCCAAGGGTGAAGTTACGGTTGTTAATGACATTCTGTCGATACGGGTCGGTCAGCTATATGGTGCAAAAGAGAAATTTAAACACCTGTAATTACAGTTTTTTAACAATCCAATCAAAATCTCACACCTAAAGTTATCCTCAAATATGAAAAATCAATACTGTCAAACCTGAATGCATAATCAATAAAATAGTATTTATAGTGTATACCGGCACCGACAGTAGGTGTTTTTCCCGAAAGCCCAGCCCTGAAAGCAACCGTATTCCAGAATTGTGCTTCTATTCCCCCATGCCACGTAATCTCATATTGTTTTTTCAGGGCTAGAACAACAGTCCAGTTCCCGGGAAAGAAATCACCTTTATCTATATAGGAGATCCCGTAAAATTGAGAAATCTGAACCGGTTCTTTGTAATTATCATTTGAATTTACCCAGATTATTTTTCCAGGAAGAATATCGTGAATAGAAGCACCTATAACGATTTCCCGGCATACCTCTTTTTTTACCAGATCATAATCAATTCCAACTCTTCCAATAAATCCGATATCACCATTAACACCAATCCCAAGACCTCTGATATCTCCAGGATTCATGGTCTGCCAGTAAATCTTGGTACTTAACCCCAATGTAAATTCAATTGGCAGGGGATAACCGCTCCCTGCAGCACGGGGAAGACTGTATGAGAAAGTCTTTCCGGATGATAACAGCATCAAGTGCTGATTATTTCTGAAAAATCCCTTAACAGAACCATCTGCCCTTAAACTTTGATCTAATTGTCTGGACTGTTCAGTACCTTCAAGGGAATCCTGTAAAGCTATTTCACCACTGAAAAATGGTAAATAAAGTAAGGATACGCCCAATTGATTTTGTACCGGAACATGAACTGCAAAACAGGCCTGATTAGACAGGCCATGATAAAGATCTGCAATTTCAGCTGATAGCTCGAATTTATCCAATAACCCCGAAACAGCAGGATTCCAGTGTGATGATATTGCATGTCTATATAAGACCACTCCAGCATCTCCTAATGCTGCTACATCTGTTCCTGCAGGCAAATGTGCCATATCTGCCGCATACCGTATCTCTTCTCCGGCATACAAATAAACAAATAAAAAATGGGTCATCAGAAATGTTAATAAAGATCGGTATTTCAAAACAGTCCTTTGTCAGAAATCATCCAGGTATACCATTCTGTTTTAACAAGTATGATTTTACCAAACATGTAATATTTTTACCATATTAAAACCAGGCCGGTTGTTCTACTGTAACTTCGTATATTACACAACAGTTCGATAAACCAATCAGTCTACACATGATTCCCTGAGAATATTAAAAACCATCCAAATAACCACACTGTTTACTGGAAGATCCATTATCATATATTTTCTCAGTACAGTTAAGATAAAGATATGCCGAAATTATCATTTTAAACTGCTTTTATTTAAAATATAACAGCATTGTTGCTGAATTTATTTATTTTGGACAGTTATGAATTCAACTGTTTTCCATACTGATAGTCTTCACACAATACTGCTAGTAAAATACGATAGTATTTTATATTATCAGCCACCAGCCATCATCTGAACTTTTTTTCAAGTTTTTTGAGGTTTGAATGCTTAAACGTTTTTATTTTCTACTCTTTTTCATATCCGGAATATCAGGACTTATCTACGAATCCATATGGTCACACTATCTCAAGCTTTTTTTAGG
>DASRQG010000597.1:0-7050 GCA_035645995.1 Mariniphaga sp.
TGTAGGTGGGAGATGACAATCAACACAGTTCACCATCACTCCACTTCCATTATTAACATGTACTGATTGCTTCCAGCTATCCTCTGCATGTGGGTGAACATGACAAAGCATACATGATTCATTTGTAGAAAAATATACGGATGTTTGATATAATGCTGCTACAAAAATCACTCCAATTAGTATCCCAAAAGTTAAGTATAAACTTTTACGTTTTTGGAATTTCTTTTTAGGTTTTTTATTCCCTTTCGAAAATTTCGCCATTATAGTTTATGATATGAAGTATTCTGTTATTGTTTAGATCTATTAGATAATGTAAACTGCCTATAAAAGTAGTAATTTTTAAATAAAAAGAGAAATCAACTCAAAATTTTCACATTCTATAGTTCCAATCTCGTTGAATATACTTATTCACTCTCAACTCTTCGATTAATCTTATATCATCAACTTCAAGAGGTGTAAGTTCTGTTTCATCAAAATAAAGGAGCAATTCCTTAATAAGAGTCTGAAAAAAACAATCTGTTTCTGCAGCATATCCATTAATATTATAAAAGAATGTGTGAATATTAGTAACAGGACTTGGTACAGATGGTGTGCCTTTTTTGGTGCTGTCTTTTTGTTTAGATGTAAGTGCTTCCTGAAGTTTATTTAAATTTGAATTATATAACAAAGTTCCGTGATGAAGTTCCCTCCCTTTTGAGACATGTGATGCAGTGCCGGAAATTTTTTTTCCATCTAACCAAATATCTTTACGCTTACCAATTTCCACCGGTATATTTAATGAATGGAGGGTTTCTAATATAGGTTTTAGAAAATTAGCACTTAAGGGAGCTCCGGTTTTGTCATGAATAAATGAATAATTAAAATTACCTCTATCGTGATATACAGCTCCACCACCTGACAGTCGCCGTATTATAGTAATATCGTTATCAATACAAAAATCAATATCAACCTCATTCATTACAACCTGATTGGAGCCAATAATTATACTTGGGTCATTTACATATAGAAACAAAAAATCTGCACCAAGTTTTTTAAAAAGGAACTCTTCTGCTGCAATATTGAATGATGGTATTGTTGAAGGTGAAAAAATGACATTCATAAAAGGATAAAAAAATAGAACAGTTACAACTATTGGTTATTTAATAATTCTCGAGCTTTTTCAATAATGGTATCTTTTTTATTTTCTTTATCAGACTTAAGCATATTTATGTTGATATTTGGATCAACACCAAACTCAATATGTTCTTTCTCAGCATTAAACATAGGAGACGCAGAAAATCTTATCGACCACCCATTTGGTAGCTCTGAGCTAAAAGGTAGTCCACTTCCACCTCCGGTTTTATCTCCAATTATTGTAGTTCGTTGTGCATACTTCATAATACTCACAAACTCATTTGTAGCACTATAACAACCTCTATTTGTAAGAACTACAACTGGCTTTTGATATCGTATTCTATTTGAACTTTCTATATATTTAGGGTATAATTGCGAGAAATCATTATGTCCCGGACCAATTTTATGAGATATGTAACCTATGTGAGTACGTTCGTTAAAAAATCTACTTGCAATTTTTTCAACATTCGAAAGGCTGCCTCCTCCGTTATTTCTCACATCAATTATTATACCCTTACAAATTGCCATTCTACTCAATATTTGATCAAGCCCTGAATCGCTAACATCATTTGAAAAGCTTCCATAGTAAATATATCCGACATTATCTTCCAGGATTTTATACCTCATTCCTGAGGTAATTCCGTAGTCGTTTTTCAGGTATTGTTTCTGTATCTCACTATCAAAATTTGCTGGAAAATTTTGTTGCCATTCCCAATAACGTGTAATATCATGTGAAGCGGATAAATTTACATGCCCGTCTTTCAGTTCAGTAAGCATCTCTCCCATAAGTTTAAAAAGACTTTCATTACTCATTCCAGGGGTTATACGTGAGCTATAATCATCATATACCTGATCCCAATCTATCTCTTTATATTCAAAAAAGCAGTAGTTACGATCAATAATACTCCAAAGTGCTTCAAAGTTCCCTCTGGGGTTATTATCAAAATTAAAGCTCATTTCCATACAGCTGCTTAAATTTATCAGCTGAGTAATTGTAAGGAGAATGAGACTTTTCTTGAGATTCATTGGCAGGTAGTACTGTGTTTAGCCAAATATTCTACCTACAAGATATTTTGTTTACTCTTCTTTCATGTCGACCACCTTCAAATGATGTTGTCAAAAACATTTTAAGAATTTCATAAAACTCTTCATTGGATAGTAATCTGCCTGGTAATGATAAAACATTTGCATTGTTATGTGATCTGGCATAAAATGCTACATCAGGTGTCCAGCACAATGCAGCACGAATTCCCTGATGTTTGTTCATTGTCATGTTTATTCCATTTCCT
Organism: Mariniphaga sp.; assembly: GCA_035645995.1. Taxonomy (GTDB): domain Bacteria; phylum Bacteroidota; class Bacteroidia; order Bacteroidales; family Prolixibacteraceae; genus Mariniphaga. The sequence continues at coordinate 2,403 of DASRQG010000597.1, forward strand.
GTACCACAAATAGCAATACCAAAATCACACTCACCACTTTCAATTGCATTTGCTAAAGGATGAGCATAATCGGGATAATCACTACTGTCAGAAGATTTGGTTCCAAAATCTTTATATTTTAGACCCATATCTTCAAGTACAGATATAATATATTTTTTTGTATCAAAACCGGCATGATCTGATGCCAAACCTATTGGTTTATCACTATTATCAAGTATAGCCATTGATTCAAGTTTTTATGGTAATTTTAAAACTATCTATAATATTTTCTTAACTTGTTCATACACATTCTTGCCTGTATATCCAAGCTTCTCATCAAGAACAGTATATGGAGCAGAGTATCCAAATGAATTCATTCCCCACACAGCACCATCACCTGCTACGAGTCCCTCTAAAGTTACAGGAAGTCCTGCAGTTAGTCCGAATTTCTTTTTCCCTTTCGGTAGAACGGACTCCTGATACTCATCAGATTGAGATCTAAATAATCCTTCTGATGGAACAGAAACTATTCGAACTTTAACGCCATCATTCCTCAATAGTTCAGCACCATCTACCAAAGTTGACACTTCTGAACCTGAAGCAAGTAGTATTACATCATAATTTTCGTCTTCCTCAACCACATAAGCACCTTTTTCTGCTTTGAGTGCTTCGTTATATCTTGATTCATTTGCAGGAAGATCTTTTATATTTTGTCTCGATAAAATTAAACCAGTTGGTGAATTATCATTCTCAAGCGCCATTTTCCATGATATTGTTGTTTCATGAACATCTGCCGGACGAAGAACCAACATAGCATTTCTACCTGAATGATTCTGAAGTTTTTCTAATAAACGTATCTGTGCTTCTTGTTCAACAGGTTGGTGTGTTGGACCATCTTCTCCAACGCGGAAAGCATCATGTGTCCAAATAAATATAACTGGCGTTTCCATCAAAGAAGCTACTCTTATTGATGGTTTCATGTAATCTGAAAAAGCGAAGAATGTTCCACATGCAGGAATTACACCACCGTGTAGGCTCATTCCAATACTTAAACAAGACATTGTGAATTCAGAGACCCCTGCTTGAAGAAAAGCACCGGAGAAATCTCCCTTTGTAAAAGCCTTTGTTTGATTAAGAAATCCGTCGGTTTTGTCTGAATTTGAGAGGTCTGCAGATGCTACTATCATATTCTCTACTTGCTGTGCCAATTCTCCTAAAACAGTTGCCGAAGCTGCACGTGTAGCAGCATTTGGCTTCTGTTGAATTGAAGCCCAATCTATTTGTGGAAGTTCTCTTGAGAACCATTTGAGTTTCTTTTCCGCTAACACCGGGTTTTCTTTTGCCCACTTATCTTCTTTTGCTTTTTTGGCTGCAACAATTGCCTTTAACTCTTCTCTCCTTTTTGCATATAATTCTTTTGCTTCCGGGAAGACTACAAATGGATCCTCTGGATTACCACCAAGATTTTTAACAGTTTGATCAAAATCTGCACCAGCCGCACTAAGTGGCTGACCATGTGTTGAAACCTGACATTCAAATGTAGAGCAGTCGGCTGTTAATGCTCCTCTTCCCATAATTGTGTCGCCAATAATAAGCGTTGGTCTCTCTTTTTCAGCTTTTGCTTCAGTCAAAGCCACACGAATCTGACTTACATCATTTCCATTAATCTTTATAACTTTCCAGTTCCAGGCTTCATATTTTTTTGCTACATCTTCACTGGTAACTGCGTTTGTAGTAGTAGATAATTGTATTTCGTTTGAGTCGTAGAACATTATTAGGTTACTCAAACCAAGATGACCGGCAATTCTGCCTACGCCTTGTGAGATTTCTTCTTGTACTGACCCATCTGAAATAAAAGAATAAATAGTGTGATTCATTGTATCACCAAGCCTATTCTCAAGAAATTTTGCAGCAATTGCTGCACCTGCAGCAAAAGCATGTCCCTGACCAAGTGGACCTGAAGTGTTTTCGATTCCTCTTTTTATATCAATTTCGGGGTGACCGGGTGTTGGACTACCCCACTGACGAAATTGTTTCAATTCATCCATTGAGAATTTTCCACTTAAGCACAAAACAGAATAAAGCATTGCAGACATATGTCCCGGATCAAGAAAAAATCTATCTCTTGCTTCCCAGCTGGGATTTTCAGGGTCATATTCTAAGAATTCGGAGAATAAAACATTTATAAAATCAGCTCCACCCATAGCTCCACCGGGGTGCCCTGATTTTGCTTTCTCTACCATTGATGCTGATAAAATTCTTATATTGTCAGCTACTTTGTCCATTAATGCAATATCGTTCATAAAAAAATTGATGTAAAAGTATGTTTTTAAATATTTGATCAATTACAAAGATAATATTTTTTTAATAGTATGATATAAAATAACTACTTTTGAGTATAGATACAGATAAGGCATGAGTTTAAGCGTTAATAAATCAAAATACATACGATCATTAAAAGATAAAAAGTTTCGCAATCAATACAATTGTTTTGTAGCTGAAGGAGAGAAACTTGTTTTTGACTTAATAGGTAAATGCAAATGTCAAATTTTAGTTGCACTACCTGAAATAATTAGGCAACATCCTGATATAGATGCAGAAGAAGTTATAGTAGCATCTGAAAGTGAGCTTAAAAAAGCTACTCTTTTAAAGACTGCACCTTCAGTAATTGGTGTTTTTTATAAGCCCAATTTAAACGTCGAAATAGACTATAATCAAGATATAACTTTAGTTCTCGATGGAATACAGGATCCTGGTAATTTAGGTACAATTGTGAGAATTGCCGATTGGTTTGGAATCAAAAATATTATATGTTCCAATGACTGTGCAGATATTTTCAATCCTAAAACCATTCAAGCTACAATGGGATCTATATCAAGAGTAAAATTAAATTATACTGATATTGTAAAACATTTAGAAAACAATATAGATTTTCCTATATATGGAACATTTATGGATGGAGACAATATATATACTGAGAATCTTACTGAAAATGGTATGATTGTAATGGGAAGTGAAGGAAAAGGAGTAAGCGAAGCAGTTGGAAGATTAATCAAAAAACGACTTCACATACCTCATTATCCTAATGTTTTAACAGGTTATAATTCACCAGAATCGCTCAATGTAGCTGTTGCAACCTCAATTACATGTTATGAGTTTAGGAGAAAATCATTCTTAGCCAAACAATCATTTTGACAAAAGAGCATAAAAAATCACGTATTGTGAATAATACGTGATCACCTAAAACTAATCTTGTGAGAATTAAAAATACCCCGTAAATGGGGATTTGGGTGGAAAACGGGATTCGAACCCGCGACCTTCGGAACCACAATCCGACGCTCTAACCAACTGAGCTATGACCACCATTTTTTCAATCCGAGTGCAAAGATATAATTTTTTTATCAATACACATCATAAACCTTCAAAAAATCAAAATTGTTATAGAGAAAATTATTCATAGAAAAAAATTAGTATATTTGAAGTTGCTATTAAAATAAAAACCGGATTAATGGAGGCAAAGAGAATAAAACTATCAATATTAGGAATTTCGTTTAGTCAGGTACAAGCAGGTGCATATGCTCTAATCTTTTCAGAAGAGAATGGTATCCGCCGTCTCCCGATAGTAATCGGAACACCTGAAGCACAATCAATAGCAATTGTTATGGAGGGTATTACACCACCCAGACCACTGTCTCATGATCTAATTTATTCAATCTTCTTGGAGCTTGACATAATTCTCTTAGAAGTACTAATTTATAAATTTGAAGAAGGTGCTTTTTTTTCCGAACTATTACTTGAACAAAATGGAGTAGAATACAGAATTGATTCGCGTACATCTGATGCTGTTGCTTTAGCTATAAGAACTAATTCACCAATTTATACTACTGAAGAGATAATGCAAAATATGGCAATTATTTTTGATGAACAGGTGAGCACAGAGCAAACTTCGCCTTTTAAAGAAGAAACCGAAAGTAACGAAGAGGAATTGTCTGATCTTCGTCTCGATGCCCTAAAGCATAGGCTCGAAGACGCAGTAAGTGAAGAAAATTATGAATTAGCTACCCGTTTGCGCGATGAGATAAATCGAAGGGAAAATAGATCCTAATAGACAAAAAATAATGACAGACACTCTTTTTTACAGTCCTGAGATTAACTTCAATCCTCAACTACCTGAAATTGAATCTTATCATTGTGTAAAAGTACTCCGCATGAAATCGGGTGATAAGCTAACTGTTACAGACGGAAAAGGCTATTTTTATAATTGCACACTATTAGATGCAAACCCAAAGTATTCTACAGTGAGTATTTTAAATAGAGTTAGAGCTTTTAAAAAATGGAATTTCAATTTACAATTAGCTTTTTCTCCAACAAAGCAGATGGATCGCAATGAATGGTTTATAGAAAAAGCAACTGAGTTAGGAGTAGATAAATTTATTCCAGTTATTTCAAGTTATTCCGAAAGAAAAGAGATAAAGACTGAAAGGTTAAAAAAAACTGCTATCTCAGCTATGAAACAGTCATTAAAATCCTACTTGCCTGAGATTGATGAACGTATAAAGTTTCATGATTTTATAAGTATCCCATTCGATGGTAAAAAATTTATAGCACATTGCCACGACCTTCCTAAAAAACCACTTGTTCAATCGTATATCAAAGGACAAAACGCATT
>DASRQG010000598.1:0-3023 GCA_035645995.1 Mariniphaga sp.
CTGTTGAGAATGTATTAGAGGCAGTAGCTTTCGATCCTAAACAGTATGAGAGTTTTGTTGACGATGGTTTGATCCGTTTTATTAACAACAGTTCAATAGAAGTTACTGAAGACGGACGTTTCTTTATAAGAAATATTGCAGCACAATTTGATCCCAATCTTCGGAATTCAACTAAAAGGTTTTCCAAAGCTTTATAATCAATATCAGAGTGATGAAAAAAGAAAATATAAAGGTTGCTATTGTAGGTGCAGGACTGACAGGCCTTACAACTGCCTACTATCTGAAGAAGGCCGGCATTGATTCAAGGGTATTTGAACGGGAGAATCGGCCTGGAGGTGTCATTCAAACACACCATGAAAATGGTTTTACTTTCGAGGCCGGCCCGAATACCGGAGTTCTTTCAAAGCCGGAGGTAGCTGAACTGTTTGAAGAACTTGGGCCTGACTGTGACCTTGAGGTGGCTGATGAGACTGCTAAAGCCAGGTGGATATGGATGGCAAACAAATGGGTGCCTTTACCTTCAGGTTTTGCCTCAGGAATTTCCACTCCATTATTTTCTTTTGCGGATAAACTGCGCTTGCTTGGTGAACCCTTTAGGAAGAAAGGCGATAATCCCAATGAAACACTTGCCGAATTGGTATTACGTCGTATGGGCAGGAGTTTCCTCGATTATGCCATCGATCCTTTTATTTTAGGCATCTTCTCAGGAGACCCGGCTAAGCTGGTAACCAAATATGCATTTCCAAAGCTATACCGCCTCGAACAAGATTATGGAAGTTTTATTGGAGGGGCAATTAAAAAAGCCGGAGAACCCAAAAGTGAAAGGGATAAGAAAGCTACCAAATCTGTATTTTCCGTTAAGGGTGGATTGGCTAACCTTATCAATGCTCTCGTGAAAAATATTGGCACAGAGAATATAATTTATAACTGTACAAATCTTAGTTTCAGAAAGGATGCTGATAGTTATGTCTCCAATGATTCTGGTGATCGGTTTACGCATGTAATTTCTACTACCGGCGCATACGAATTGCAAGGACTATTCCCATTTATTGAAATTCGTGATTTCCAGGATATCACAAGCCTGTTTTATTCCCAGGTAGTACAGGTAGCATTGGGATTTGAAAAATGGGAGGGGATGCCTCTCAGAGCTTTTGGCGGATTGGTGCCTTTTATCGAAAACCGACGAATACTGGGAGTTTTGTTTTTATCTTCTTTTTTAAAAGACAAGGCTCCTGTTGATGGTGCCCTTTTATCTGTCTTTTTGGGAGGTGTCAGAAAACCGGAGATGATGCAACTTTCGGATGCCGAAATTAAAAAAACTGTAGAGGAGGAACTTCGGGAAATGATGAAGCTTGAGTCATACAATCCTGATGTGATTAAAATCTTCCGATATAACTATGCAATTCCTCAATATGGGAAGGAATCGGAAAAAAGGCTGGAGGCAATATTCCGCCTTCAAAACAAATATCCGGGTTTGGTGTTGGCAGGAAATATTCGTGATGGGATTGGTATGGCAGACCGGATTAAACAAGGAAAGCAAATAGCTAATGAAATAATTGATATGTAAATTTTGAAGCCTTGGATGATCAGGGTATCGTATTGAATTCAAATAAACAAGATGCAGAAGTCACTTAATTTTAATTAATTACGAATGGGAATAAATAAACACAAGACAGCTGTTTTATTGATGAATGTTGGTAGTCCTGATAAACCTGAAATAGGGTCTGTGTGGACTTATCTGACTGAGTTTCTTAACGACAAGCGTGTGATTGACCTTCCCTGGGCATTAAGGAAATTTTTAGTGAATGCTATAATTATTCCCTTTCGTGTGCGTAATTCAACCAATTTGTATAAGCAGGTGTGGACAGATAAAGGTTCTCCGCTTATTTTTTATTCATTTGAGATGAGGGATAAATTGGAAGCCAGATTAGGTGATGAGTTTGATGTATTTGTTGCTATGCGGTACAGAAATCCCGACTATAAAGAGGTAGTAAAATCTATTGTTGAACAGGGATATAACCACCTTCTATTGTTCCCTTTGTATCCACAACATGCTATGTCAACAACCGAAACTACTGTTGTAGCTGTTCAGGAAGAATTGAAGAAACTTAATGCGTCTATTAAATTATCGGTAGTTCCGCAATTTTATGATCACAAGGGATTCATTAATTGCTTTGCTGATAAAGGTAAAGCATTTAATCTAAAAGAGTTCGATCATGTCGTTTTCTCTTATCATGGTCTGCCTAACCGTCACCTCGAAAAAGCCCATCCGGATGTTGATATACATAGCTGTACCTGCCGGGAAGAAATGCCTATGCATGGTAAAATGTGCTATCGTGCGACCTGCTTTGCAACTACTCGTCTGTTGGCTCAGGCATTAAATTTGAACCGCGAAGATTATTCTGTGGCATTTCAGTCCCGACTCGATAAAAACTGGATGGAACCTTTTACCGATGAGGTACTTTTAAAGAAACTTAAAGAAGGTAAAAAAAGAATTCTTGTATTTGCTCCTGCTTTTGTTACCGATTGTCTTGAAACAATTATAGAAATAGGGGATGAATATAAGGAAATGTTTATTAAAGAAGGTGGTATAAATCTGCAGTTGGTGCCGAGCCTGAATGCCGATGACCAATGGGTAGATGTGATGCACGATCTGGTAAAAAATATTGTTGCATAACAGGAACGGTTTGATATTTATTATTACATAATACCAGTTTCATGAGCTTGATGGTTTTTCATTATTATGAGAACTATATAAGGTAATTCTTCGTTTCCTTATTAGGAGATTATACATTATAGTAGTTTGGGATATGAAGAAGCCGGGGTTGTATTTTTATTCAATTATTATAACAGGTCTGCTTACTATTTTACTAGCGGCATTAATAGGTTATGTTACCTTTTTCATGAAAGACAAGAGCCTTATAACAACACGTGTCCTCTTATACAATGCTCGTTGGATTGAGGCACTACTTTTATTGTTATTCATAAATCTTATCACAGGTATTTTTGTCAATAAGCTCTAT
>DASRQG010000599.1:0-2212 GCA_035645995.1 Mariniphaga sp.
ATGAGCATTCCTGAAGAAGAACAGATAAGACTGGAGGTAAATAATAAAATCCAACTTTGCTTCAATCAGGAAAATCCTTATGCAGCACCAATCTCTGACATTGCTCCTACAGAGGAAATTGAAGATGGAAATAATACACCCGAAAGGCCAACCTTCGTTTCCATCAATATGGATGAAGGACTTACAGCATCTACCGATCCTTTGTTAACTACAGCAGAAGAAACCGATGAAGTGGATGAAGATTTATATTTACCGCGAAGTGCTTTACCAAATCTCCCTGGCGTGAAAGCAACCTTACCTGCCGGTGAACAAATTAAATTCCAGATAGATGATTATATTACTTATTATTTTACTTCACAATTTCAGACTAGTGAGGGTGGTAAACTTTTCAAAGAAGCCTATTCTTTGCAAAAACAACAGGAAAATAAATTAAAAGAAGCTGACCGCCTCCGCAATGAATATAAATTATCTGAAAACCAAGATGAAAAAAATGAAATTTCTTCTAAGATCATGCTACTTGAAAGAGAATCTTTTCAACTAGAGGAAAAAATACGTCAAACTTTTGTTAATTCAAGAGAAATTGAAAAATTATATTGGAACAATGCAGATGCTGCATCAAGGAATAATTTTTTAATTGAACAGGAAAACATACTTGCCCGGTTATCTGATGATAATAAACCCCGAAGACAGGAAGAAGAAATACTTTTGATGGATTTCGAAGCACCTAAACCTTCAAAGCCTGAAAAAAATAATACTAATGAACTCATTTACAAAATACAAATAGGTGCATACAGCAAGGGTGTTCCGGCTTATAAACAACGGCTATTTAAAAAGTTAGCTGTAATTCGTACCATTGAAAATTATACCGACGAAAAGGGAGTGGTTGTGTATACTACCGGAAATCTCACAAAATTGGATGATGCTCTTAAAATGCAGCACCAGGTGCGACAGGAAGGCATACAAGATGCTAAAGTTGTACCATATATTGACGGAAAAAGAATAACTTTGGAGCAGGCAAAACAATTAGAGGCAGAAAATGACATCTAAAGAAATAAAACGGAAACCTTCAGAGGCTGGTAATCAGCAAACTGTTGAAAAATATTTCCTGATGCTGCATAACGATGAAGTGCATAGTTTCGATTATGTTATTGAAGCACTCATGGAAATTTGCAACCATAGTCATGAACAAGCTACACAGTGTACCTTTATTACACATCATAAAGGTAGTTGTGATATCAGGAAAGGCGAATATGAAAAGCTCAGGCGAATGAAAAATGCCTTGATAAACAAGGAACTGATCGTAACCATTGAACAACAACCATGAGTATATTTGCCATTATCTTATTAATTTGCCTTGGGCTTATCCTGTTACTCATTGAATTTGCTGTAATACCCGGAATCACTATTGCCGGAATAGGTGGTTTTATCTTACTAGGAATAAGCGTTTATATTGCATTTATAGAGTTTGGAACCGGCATAGGCTTTTTAACGCTTGCATTTGTACTTTTTGCCTCACCTTTAATGATTTATTACCTTTTTCAATCAAAAACAGGAAAAAAACTCATGCTGGAAACACTCATCGACAGTAAAGTAGAAACCAGCATTAACGAAAAAATACACATTGGTGATACCGGCAAAACGATTGGAAGATTAGCTCCTTCCGGCCGGGTAAAGGTACAGGGAGAGGTAGTAGATGCATTATCAACCGGAGGATTTATCGATCACAACAGTGAAGTAAAAGTTATTAAAATACTTTCCAACAAAATTATTGTAGAACCTATAAATAAATAAACATGATTGAATCAATTGGTATTTGGGGGATGATTATTGGTATTATTGTCCTTTTGTTCATTATTCTTTATTACATCCCTGTCGGTTTGTGGTTTTCAGCTCTGGTATCGGGGGTTAAAATTTCATTGCTGCAACTTTTCCTGATGCGGTTCAGGAAAGTACCACCAGGAGTTATTGTCCGTGCATTGATTGAAGGAACCAAAGCAGGTGTTCCGTTAAACCGGAATGATCTCGAAGCACATTACCTGGCTGGTGGCCATGTAGCAAGTGTTGTTCATGCACTAGTATCAGCCTCCAAAGCAAATATTGACCTCTCATTTAAAACTGCAACAGCAATCGACCTCGCCGGTCGCGACGTATTTGAAGCAGTTCAAATGTCGGTTAATCCAAAAGTTATTAATACTCCCCCTGTGACTGCAGT
>DASRQG010000600.1:0-7194 GCA_035645995.1 Mariniphaga sp.
GGGTGAATGAAGAAATTACAAGATCATAATATTTTAAACATCTTCTGAATGATTATGAGGTAGTAATTAGATTTATTCAAATAGTGAAGCAACTAATAATTTTCCTATATTTCGCCCTCAAAACGAATCCGATGCCGAAATTTCCACACTATCTGCAACCCGATACAATGGACTGTGGTCCTACATGTCTTCGTATAGTTGCAAAATATTATGGGAAGCATTATAATCTTAATACATTACGCCACATCACATGGAAGACACGTGAAGGAGTATCTTTGCTTACTATAAGTGATGCTGCAGAAAAACTGGGTTTCAGAACACAAGGGGTACGTATTACTACAAATCAAATTGTTGACATTCCATTACCTGCAATTATCCACTGGACGCAAAATCATTTCGTTATATTGTATAAAATCAGGAAGAAAGGTAGTGTATTGCAATTTTATATATCTGATCCTGCTCATGGACTGATTATTTACAATCAGCAGGAGTTCAATAAATTTTGGGCTTCTACACAACAAGATGGCAAACCTGCAGGTATAGCTTTATTAATAGAACCTACTTCTGATTTCTACTCAGAAGAAGGAGAGAAAATTAATAAAACAGGTTTTAGTTTTCTGTTCACCTACTTAATTCCTTACAGAAAGTTAATTACTCAGTTACTCCTTGGATTTCTTGTCGGCAGTATTCTAAGTCTTATTTTGCCGTTCCTGATGCAGGCTATTGTTGATGTAGGGATAGGTACAAATAACATTAATTTTATAATTCTCGTGTTAATTGCCCAGCTCGTATTAACAGCCAGTCAGACAGCTGTAGGTTTTATTCGAAGCTGGATCATGCTCCATACCAGTGCGAGAATAAGTATCTCACTGATATCCGACTTCCTTATCAAATTAATGAAGTTGCCAATTCGCTTTTTCGATACAAAATTAATTGGGGACCTCAGGCAACGAATTGATGATAATCAACGCATACAAAACTTCCTTACAGGAAATTTGATAAACATGTCGTTTGGAGTATTTATATTTGTTATATACAGTTTTGTGATGGCTTATTATGATTGGAACATTTTATTAATATTTTATTTGGGAAGCTTTTTCTATGTTCTTTGGATCATATTATTTTTGAAAAAACGTAAAAAATTAGACTATAAACGATTTAATATTGCGGCAGCAAACCAAAGTAATGTTTTCCAGCTAATAACCGGCATGCAGGAAATAAAACTGAATAACTGTGAAAAACAAAAGCGATGGGAATGGGAACGAATTCAAGCCAGGCTATTTAAGGTAGGTGTCCAAGGAATGATGCTCAACCAATACCAGCAGGCAGGTTCCATTTTTATAAATCAGGTTAAGAATATTCTAATTTCATTTATCGCTGCAAAGAGCGTAATTGAAGGTAGTATTACACTTGGGATGATGGTGGCTATTCAATATATAATAGGACAGCTTAATGCACCGTTAAATGAATTTATAGGATTTATACAGGCAGGACAAGATGCTAAAATTAGTCTGGAAAGACTCGGGGAAATTCACCAACGAGAGAATGAGGAGAGTTCAGATAACCATAAAAATGAAGAACTTCCAGTACGTAAAGACATCACAATTAATAATCTTACTTTCCATTATGAAGGGCCAAAATCCCCTAAGATACTTGATAACATTCATCTTATAATTCCTGAAAATAAAGTTACAGCTATAGTTGGTTCAAGTGGAAGCGGAAAAACTACCTTGTTGAAATTGTTACTGGGTTTTTACCCACCCAACGAAGGGCAAATTGAGATAGGAGGAATTAATCTTCAACAATTTAGTATGGAGATGTGGAGAAGCTATTGTGGAGTTGTAATGCAGGATGGATTTATTTTCTCGGATACTATTTCACGAAATATTGCTGTTTCAGAAGATATCCCTGATCGCGATAAGCTAAGAAAAGCAGTAGAAATTGCTAACATTGAGAATTATATAGAAAATCTTCCACTAAGGTATAATACTAAAATAGGGCAGGAGGGTAGTGGCCTGAGCCAGGGACAAAAACAACGAATCCTCATTGCCAGGGCTGTTTATAAAGATCCTGAGTTTTTGTTTTTTGATGAAGCGACCAATGCTCTGGACGCTAATAATGAAAAAATTATAATGCAAAAATTGTCAGCATTTTATAAAGGGAAAACCGTTATTACCGTAGCCCACCGACTGTCTACAGTTAAGAACGCTGATCATATTGTTGTACTTGATAATGGAAGAATAGTTGAAACAGGTACCCATGCTGACCTTTCCAATAAACGTGGAGTTTATTATGAATTGGTAAAGAATCAGCTGGAAATGGGGAATTAAATTTTTACAGGTTGGAAGATATTGAAATTCGTTCGGAAGAGGTTCAGGAGATTTTAGGAACTCCGCCACGCTGGATTATCCGGTGGGGTATAACCATTATGTTGTTTGTGGTTGCGATTCTTCTCGGTGGAAGTTTTTTTTATAAATATCCTGATTTTATATCAGCTCGCATAACTATATTATCGGAAAATCCGCCTGTTCAAATTGTTGCTAAGTCAAATGGTAAACTTGATCAGCTTTTTATTAAAAATAATCAGTTAGTTCAGAAAAACGAAGTGCTTGCAGTTATTGAAAATACTGCTGATTATACTGATACTAAAAGATTATTAGCAAAACTTGATTCCATAGCTTTGTGGTTTAATGTGCCTGAAAAGTTCTTGGCGCTTAATTTTTCTGAATCTTATAGTTTGGGTCAATATCAATCGTTTTTATCAACATTTGTAAGTCAATTGAAAGGATATCAAACTTTTCTGAACTTCAATCCTTATGCCCAACGAATTGAGTCGTTACAAAGGCAGGTGAATGATTACAACATTTACTACCAACGATTAAAGGCCCAAACCAGGGTATTAAAGCAAGAATATGAGTTGACATACCATCAGTTCCTTCGTGATTCATCCTTGTACAGCCAGAAAATATTGTCGGATGTAGATTATGAAAAATCTAAAGCTGCAATGCTTAAACAGAAATTCACCTGGCAGAATGCACTTACCGGTATGGCCAACACTCAAATTACCATAAACAACCTTACTCAACAGATTCAGGAACAGGATGTATTAAAAGCTGAATCAGGCAGCAGGGAGCTTGCAGCTTTAAAAGAGCGTTATGATAACCTCATAAACCAACTTATTGCCTGGGAACAGGCTTTTATACTTAAATCACCTATTGAAGGTATTGTTACCTTTACAAATTTCTGGAGTGCCAATCAGTTTGTTGTACCAGGGGAAGTTGTGTTCACAGTTGTGCCACGCTTCGAACAGAATATTGTAGGCAGAGCAACTGTGCCCATAGCAGGAGCTGGTAAAATAGAACCAGGACAACAGGTAAATATAAAACTTGATAATTTCCCTCATATGGAATTCGGTATTATTGAAGGGAGAGTGGTAAATATTTCTAAAGTTCCTGTTAATACTGAAAATGGTGTAATTTATACTGCAGAAATTATATTGGTGAATAATCTTACTACCAATTATAATCGAAATCTTCCATTTAGTCAGGAAATGCAGGGTATGGCAGAAATAGTAACTAAAGATCGTCGTCTTATTGAACGCCTTGTAGAACCTCTGATATCCATTTTTAGATATAACTTTTAAAGGTCCTTTCCGAATAACCTTGTTTAACCCAAAGGAAATACATCTGCATAAATTCCGTAGAATAAGAAACTTGTTTCTGTACGATTAAAAAGGCTTTATCATTACCCATTTTGGTGATCGGTAATGCCTGTGTCTTTATCTTTTTTACTTGACCTTCTCCGGATCAAGTTCGATACAAGTTCGATACAAGTTCGATATTTATAGGAGATTCATTTGGTTTTTATCGAATATGTAACGAAGATGATACGGCCATTCCTCCAATTTAGGTAAAGATTGATTTAAGTATTTATAAAAGTGGAATTCCTGCTTCACGTAGAACAAATCTACAGAAAGTTGAGTATTCCACGACATGTTACTTTTTTTGAAATCAAATATTCAGGATTTTTCAACCATTTGATTTCTATGGTTTTGTAGTGGTATTTCTGACTGAAAATTTCTTTGGCACGTTTCTTCCAATAAGGGTTGACAGAAACAATATGAATATTTGAAATAAATTTTAATGTTGAATTTAATAAAGTAAGTTATGAAAACAATTAAGAAAAATGGATTAGCAGTTTTTACGATGGTAGCAATGATGGGATTTACGACTTCTGTATTTGCACAGGTACCTCAACAAGGTCAGGAAGAGATGGGAACTGAATATCCTCAGGAACAACAACAACAAACTTTACCTGAAGATGAGCAGGAACATTTAAGGCCACAGGAAGAAGGTTTAAATGAAGGCTTAAATCAGGATGAAGGTATTGCACCACAAGAACAAAGTCAGATAGGGGAGGTAGATTATAGTGAAGAAATGGAAGAGTCTGAACTTCCAGCTACTATTTCTACAGCACTTGAAGAAAGATACCCTAATTACGAAATAGATAAAATTTTCCGTGGTGATGATAATTCTTACAAAGTAAAAGTTAAAAGTGGCGACGAGAAAACGGTTGTATATTTTGACGAAGGTGGTTCTTTCTTAAAAGAAGAACAAGGTAAGGATAAAGAAAAGGATAGTGATAGTAGCACAGATAAATGGTAGTACATAGGAGTAAAACAGAAACAGGATTTTGAAGTAACCCCTGCCACTCAATGCGGCAGGGGTTTATTTTTAATTTATACACACCTATAATACTGTGGTAAACTTAATGTTTTTCGACATTATAATTGCAATTAGCTACTTTATAAAATTCTAGTAACAATACATGTGATGGTATTGTATTGAAATACAATGATTAGTCATAGGCTACACGTAGAAATTATCTACACAGGAATGGGTAATCCACGTGGGAGACTATTCTTTCAGTGTGGGTTTAGAATGAGTTATAAGTGTATTAATTTCAGCAAGTTAATTGTACGTGTTTGTACTTATATTGACTTTGGCATAATAATTCTCTATAAGTATACAGAGAAAATTAAAATATTTTAATTGTAACACTTAAAAGTTAATAAGTCATGAGAAGTTTAAAAGAAAAAATTTTACAAATAACGGCATTTACAGTGTTTGCACTGTTTATGAATTTTACCGTTTTAGCACAATCACAGGAAGGAAGTAAGAAAGATACTACAAGGCAGGATAAAACTTCTGTGAATGAACAAACACAGGCACCATCACAGGAGCAAAATCTCCGAAGTGATGAAATGATCTCACAAGATCCTGATGAAGGCATCAGCTATAGTGATGAAGTGGAAAAGAATGAATTATCTGATGAAATTAATAGTTCTCTCAAAGAACTATATCCGGCTCATCAAGTAGAAGAAGTTCATAAAGGTGATGATGATTCCTATCGGGTTAAGGTAAAAAATAAAGATGACGAAGCATTTGTATATTATAATTCCGATGGTAGCTTTATAAGAGCACGAAATACAAGCGAGAGTCAAAGTGCATTCCCACAACAGCAAAGTCAACGAACTAATGAATGGGGAACTGACAGAAAACAGCAAGGTACTCAGAGGGGAAGTATGGATAATGAACGTGGTACAAGTACCCAAAGTCAGGGCACATATCAGGGTACTGATCGCGGAACCGGTACTCAGAGTCAGGGAACTCGAGATAGTCAATGGGGAACCGGAACGCAAAGTCAGGGCACTCAACAAGGTAGCCAAAGTGATGATTGGGATACCGGAACTCAGAATCAGGGAACTCAACAAGGTACTCAAGGAATAGACCGTGGTACCAGCACTCAGGGTCAGGGGACCTATCAGCGTTCACAACAAGATACCTCAGCTACTTTTGGAACTGATGCAGATACGACCTCATATCAAGGTAGTGAAGCAGCTCCTCAGGAACAGAATCAAAAAACAGATGATCCTTATGGTTCACAAAGTGATGATCGTATGGGTACTGGAATAAATAGTGATGATGCATCAGATTTGCAGGGAACAACCCAAGGAACTCTTGAAAATTGGGATAGCGAAAGACAGAATACCGAAAGTTCAGCTTATCCTCAAAGCCAGAATCAACGTTCAGAAGGCAGATTTGAATCTCAAAGCGGAAGTGATATTGATACTGAAACCAGTACTCAATCCGATGCTCAAAGAGGGCGTCTGGGATCACAGGGAACTACAGGTTCATACAGCCAGAGTGGTTTAGGTTCTTCAGATACAACAACCAATAAAAGTGATTTTGGAGGTACTAGCCATTCAACCACTACTACTCAAGGTCAATATGGCGCCGGTCAGGAAACAGAATCAATGGATAACCAGTTAGCTTTCCCGCAAAGTCAGGCACAGCGAGGTGAGGATGACGGTGAT
Source organism: Mariniphaga sp. (assembly GCA_035645995.1). Taxonomy (GTDB): domain Bacteria; phylum Bacteroidota; class Bacteroidia; order Bacteroidales; family Prolixibacteraceae; genus Mariniphaga. The sequence continues at coordinate 6,377 of DASRQG010000600.1, forward strand.
GTTGATTACAGCGAAGAAATAGAACAAGATGAACTTCCTGAAACAGTAGCATCTTCAATTAAAGAACTTTATCCGGCACATGATATTGATCAGGCATATCGTGGAGATGATGATTCTTTTAAAGTAAAAGTGAAGAATGATAATGACAAGGCAGTTATTTATTATAATTCGAATGGCGACTTCTTAAGAGCCAAAAATTTAAATGAAGATAATAATCAATAAGCTTATAGTGATTATCGGCATTGTTCACGAAAATGAATTGAAGAAAAATACATATTGCAGAATTCCTAGATGATGAAGAGAATGAGATGGATGATGGTAATTCACTAAATAACTTAAGTAAATCAGACCCCTGTTAAACAACAGGGGTTCTTTCTTGTAGAAATTATCTACGCCTTCATGTGTATTTCCACGAGCTTATTTCGCTTAGCCGATTGCGAGAATGCCTTTATTATAAAGAACTTATATAGCTATTATAACTTTGGCATAATCTTTCCATAGCATAGTAATATTTTTAATGAAGAATTTACCAGTAAGAGTATGAATGCAAAGATTAACAGGTTTACGGGAATGTTTAATAGGGTTTTACCCTTGATGGTAATTTTAAGTATGTTGTCATCTTCAATATATGCTCAAATTATTGAAGAACAGAGAACGGATTCTTCATTAGAAGCAAGACCTCAGGAACAAAATCAATTGGAGGTCACATATGAGGATGAAATAAAAGAAAATGAAGTTCCCGAAAATATTCTACTATCGGTAAAAGATAATTACGATGAATATAAAATAAACAGATCACATCGGGGAAGTGACGGTTC
>DASRQG010000601.1:0-2097 GCA_035645995.1 Mariniphaga sp.
AATTGAAGTTTTCCTTTGCCATAAAGATAATTTATCCCTGCAGTTTTATTTATTGTGCCCCTGAAGTTGAATTTGTTATAGGGCTGGTCTGTAGGTAGTAAAGGAAATTCAAATTGCCTGTATAATACAACAGCACCTAACCTGAGGTTGTGCAAATGCCAATTTACCAAAGCTCCGGCATTAAAGTCATTAACACTATGTTTGTCTTCTGTTTCATTCACTGTGCGATGGTATCCTGTTGATTGAAGACTGGTTATCCATTGTCCAATTGAGTCCACACCTGCTTTATTTCCATCCAGGTCTTTATTCGAAACAAATATACTAATCAATGCTTTTTTTATTTTCAATGTAGTTGCAGCACCCCTGAAAAAAATGTTTTCATCTGCTGAAGTATATGGCCTTATACCCTGATTTAATTTTGAAACAGAAAGAGCATTGGTTGACTTTCCAAAAGAAAACCCTTGCCATAATATGAGGCCTTGACCACCTCTGACAACATAATCACCAATTGTTACATTTTGAATTACCTGATTAGGTTGTATGCTCAGGTAGGCTGAATAAAAATCATATCCATATTTATTAGTACCTGAGAAAAAAGCTTCACCCGGATCTTTTTCTGCAGTAAATCCAGCTGATAGATTATTGCCTGCTGTAATTTTATACCTTGTGTAGTGCCTAAACTTATTACCTTCAAATGGAATAGTTCCATTTTTCCCCGGTTTATATCCGGCCTGTTCCTGAACAATACCTTGTGTGCGAAGGAGCAATTCATGCTTTTTGTATTGGAACATTTCTCTAAAATTGAATGACTTATCTTCGGTAGGGCCAAACCAAATAAATGGCTCCATTTTCTTTAAAACTTCCGGATTCAGGCTTTCAATAACGTTCATATCATATAGGGAATAATATTGTCCATATTTCTCTCGATGGAGTATAAGCTTTTCTATTTGCAAGTCATTTAAAAGATGCAGCTTTGATAGTTCTTGATCTGATGCCGTGTTTATATTTAACTTATTATGTAATAGATCTTCCAAATCATTAAGTACCGATGATGCATCGTTACCTTCTTCAAAATTCTCACTCGCTGCTTCCATCAGCGTCTCAATTTGATACTGTGCATCATTAACCTGTGCAGTTGTTGGTGCAATGCGAATCAATGTAAAGAATAAAATTATATATATAGTTTTTTCATCCATCACAGGCTAACTTGTACTGATATTGAAGGTGTAATTCCAAGATTGCCATGATATCCAAATCCTAAATCAGCAGTGAATTTTGATAATCGAAATCCAAAGCCTGCAGTATATTTAAAAGGTTTTTCCGAAAAACCAATACGAAATGCCAGACTTTCAACAGGCATATATTCTAATCCAGCCATTATTTTAAGAGGATGTTCTTCATCTTTCTCTGCTTCAAAAGCCACTAGTAATGATTCATCAAAAATATAGTGTCCTCCAGTACGTAGAACTGTTGGCATTGTAATCTTACCTGCCGGATAATTATATCCTTTTGAAACCGGGTTAAATATATGAGTAGCAAGGAAAAGCTTATTTGTAACCTTGAAAATCAGCCCTGCTTCAAATGTTGCAATTTCTGCCGGTTTATCGTTCTCCGGAAGTAAATGTGAGAAGTAATCCATTTGAATACCCGCCTGGAATTTATTTGAAAGCTTTTTTGCATAGGCCAGTGCTAGCTTATTTTCTTTATAAGTACTCCTTCCAAACTGATAAATGCTTAAACCAAAAGAACCATATCCCGTAGGTAAAATTACAGAACAGGCCTGAAATGTAAGCTTATCAATATTAAATTTCGATTCATAATAAAACCCGGCCGATATATCTGTGATGCCAGCCATACCGGCTTGATTATTATAAGTGGACCAGGTATCAGAATATGATACTGACGCATGTGATAGTGCCCTGGACCTGGCTCCTGCCTGAAAATTATTGCTTCCAAGTAAGGGTTGTAAAGCACCCATAAAAAAGAAGGTACACCTGCAAATAGTTCTAAAAAGGATTATCCTCCAATTTAGTAATGGTTTGATTGTTGAAAACTTCCGGTTCAATTTAGTAATGTTGAATAAATATTAATTCCTAA
>DASRQG010000602.1:0-3005 GCA_035645995.1 Mariniphaga sp.
TCAGCCAGATTGTTCATACCTTGAAGATCATTGATTCCATTATATTGAGTAGTACCGGTAATCTGAGATTTGATTTTACCGAAATCATCTGGTGTTGTGGGATTCGGGTAACCGTCACAATCTCGTGCTGCTACATAGACCTCCGTTGCACCACCGTGGTTTTCGCAATAAGGGTAAGCATACGAAATACATTTCTCACCAGGAACGTTATCTTGAATAGCTTTTTGAGAAGCGGCAAAATCAGTTGCCATGCTATTATGTCCAATACTGTGACTCCCGATTTCATGCCCTTGTTCAAAGGCATTTTTAAGGCCATTCCAGTCAGGGTTAAAAGACTGAGAGGTAAATATTGTCATATGAAACCCTTTTTCATTGAACAACGGCACACCCATACTCAGTTGGTTACTGGTGTTGTCATCAAAGGTATGTGATACTGCTCCCTTGCAGAAATTTGCCCAGGTACCGACTTCAAACGGCTCTTCGACAGAGCCGGCAGATACAAAACAGGAAACAGCACCCGTTACCAGCAGTGAACAGAAAACATTTTTTTTAATTCCCATAGTCCTTCCCCTTACCATATATAGTTTTATACAAATATCCGGTAAATACTCAGTTCATTGAATGACAGTATTTCATGATATAATGACATAATATAGCATAATATAACAAAAATTGATTATAAATGTTTAAAATAGACATGAAAAGGAATGGTATCATTCCCGCGAAGACGGGAATTACTCCGATCGCAGAGCCATTCTCCCTTGTGCATGTTGCGTAATCCCTTCCCTGTGCAAACGGCATTCATGCCTCGCATTACCCTTTAGACCGCTTCCAGCGGTCGTTTACACGCATCCATGCGCTCTGGGCTCCCTGTGTACACTTCTTCCAAATCGTTCTTCATGTCAGTACCGGCCGTTTCGATAGTTTGAAAAGACACCGATCCATGATACCTGCACGTAAGCGATACTGGATTCGGGAATATCAGTAACCGTTTTACGAAGGCATGAGAACGGTTACTCTAAGCCGGATAATCGCGTTATTCAGTTAGAAGTTGCATTTTATAGGAGGCTGTTTTAAATTAGTAGCATAATAATCCGGATCTGATGTATCGGAAAAATGTTCTTTTTCATACTGGAGCGATGTATGTGTTTTCAATTACGGCTTGGAGGTTGGTCAGCATTTTTTCTGACGATAACTGTTGCTCAGGTGTTTTCGCAGGTTCATAATTCCATGCAAGACCGTTCTTTCAGTTCTTCCTCGTTAACAATCATGTATCGCCTTTTTGTGCCGGAAAATTACGACAACTGTTATCGTGTTTGCCCCGTAATTGCGGTATCACAGCATTAATCCGTTCAACATGGCGGAACATTCCAGCTATTTCATCTATACTGTTCTGTGTATCGAATGATCTTATTTACACCTTATTTATAAGTGCTAAATTGAACCTAACTACAATTTAATTGCGTGGTTCGAGTTGCCGTTACCAGAAGTGCGAAGCATTTTGTTTCAAACCCGTAGACCGAAGGCCGGAGCTGGTAGCGGCTGTTGGGCGTCTGTACCTTTTCGCAAGTTGAGATTGCCTCTCTATCGAGAGATAAACAGGACTTTTAGCTCTCGAATTATTGGGCGTATAAGCCTTTTTCTGATATCCCTGCTTTTTTGTTTTCTTTAATTGCTTTTTCAACTGCCTTGTTGAATATTCTTCTGTTTTCATTGAATTGTTTGAGGTCAGAAGCAGTTAATCTTGTTTTTACTTTCTTTTGATTTCTTTTATTCATTTTGTGTGCTCCATAAATATCCTATAATATTCTTCATCAATTATCTTTTTGAAATCTTTATTACCGAAGGCAATTTCAATTGGCCTTTTAAATCCATTATATACAATCTGCCAGGTATCAGCGATAGGAAGGTAAATTTTATTGAAATTTGAAAAACTACGGTTAAATCGTCTTTCAATATCTTTTTCAGGAACATTATGCCCACCTTTTTTCACTCTGGCAGCAACGCGATTCTTACATAAATTTACATCATCCAGAAATACGAATAATAGGTGAATGATAAATCCATTTTTTTTAAACTTTTCAATTCTTTTAGCTAACCCAATACCGGAAAGTGTTGATTCAATTATTACAGATTTATTCTTTGTATAATATTCATCCAGTTCTTTAAAGAATAGTTTTCCTGCTTTTAATTCAATATTTGCATGTTTTGTTTTATCAATTCCTACTGCGATTGCATCAGCTCCAAGATATTTAATTTTGTATTCATCACTATACTGATAGGCAAAAGTAGTTTTTCCAACTCCGTTCGCACCACCTACAATTATCAATTTATTTGTTTTCATTCTTTTCCTTTATTTAAATTCCGCTATGGATGGCGGATTCTCAGGCAAACGTTTAGAATTGTATCTGCAACACCAAACGAAAATCTGCATATTAGCAAACACCCTCACGGGGTGTTGCTGATACAATTACGTTGAACGAAGGCGTGTAAAAACTCTATTTTAATATGACTGTATGGGTTTTGTATCCAGCCTTCAGTTTAACATTATATTATCTAATATAAATATGGTGTGAAACATTTGCGATAAAAATTGGTTTTTTAAAGATATATTGCAGTGTTATATCCTTTTTTTTGTTTAAAAGTACCGTTTTTTTTGATTTTTTGACAATATAAACCCCGAATGTCTGAGTTATTTTACCCGGACACTTTAAATTTAATAGTGATTTTTCTAAATTCAGGCAGCTTTAATCAATACCGGACCAGCCCGTTTGGGAATCTCTCCAAGAAAAACAAGTTTAAAATATTCCCTGTTATAAAATTCAGAATAAAGATTATCATGGTCGAGTAGACCGAGGGAATTCCACCCTCAGTCCCTCACAGAACCGTACGTGAACCTCTCGACTCATACGGCTCTTATTGTTCATTATGGCCATACTGGCCTCGCGTCTGCTGAACACTACTCCCTTGTTTACACAAGGTTTATGTTCGGCTTTCACTATGAA
>DASRQG010000603.1:0-5282 GCA_035645995.1 Mariniphaga sp.
CTACTAACGATAATATTCATGCTATTAGATATTATCAAAAAAGAGGATTTGATTTAGTAAAAATACATCGGAATGCAGTAAGTGAATCCAGGAAGATTAAACCCGGAATTCCTGTATTCGGTTTTGATGGAATACCTATTATTCATGAAATTGAATTTGAGAAGATTCTTTAATATACGGTACCTATTTATTTTAATTAAGGAGTTAAATATGGAAAAACATTTATTAGAGGAGCACATTTTAAAACTTGAAAAAAGTTTGTTACAACCCGAGGTACGTCAATCGGCTGAAAAGATATCTGAATTATTATCAGATAATTTTACTGAATTCTGTAGTTCAGGCAGGGTATATGAATATAAAAGGGGCGACATTATTGATAGTAGAAAGGAAACAAATATTCCGGATTGGAAGATTAAAGATTTTTCTATTGATATTATAGCGGGTGATGTAATTCTGGCGAAGTATAAAATAATTAAACACAGTAAATTAGATAAAAAAGTATATTCACTTCGTAGTTCAATATGGAAATGTATAAAAGGGAAATGGAAGATGATTTTTCATCAAGGGACAATAACAGATAAATTATAGAAATTGTTGAGAGTGAAAACGGAAGCGCCTCATCCATCAGATAACAGCAAGGTTTAAGGCTCCATGGAAGCAGATGTTAATGCCGGTAATTTAGCAAGGTGAAAGTCCTTGTATCATAAATTGACCGATTGTTGGTGTGAAAGCTTTTATTACTGATGAAAAGTTTGATTGTATGATAGGAGTTCGTTATAAAAATTAAGTACCTGAAGACATGGAAAAGAAATCAGATTACATGCACTGTGGGACACGATACGTTGTATAACAAATAGGATTATACAAGCAGGATGTGCTTAGTTTGACTTAGTTGAGGCTCCTGTAGGGTTTTACTCCTTATACTGTACTTTGTATTTTGGGTAACAGGGATTATGATGGCTGGTCTAATATGCCTGATTATATCGATTGTGTTCGGGTATCTGTCCTGTATATTATCAAATTGAGCTTCTGGGTATAGAAAATAGATTAACAATTGTTTTCTATATTTAACGTTGGAGAATAAGCATCAGAAGAAGATTATTTTACCTTTAGTACAAATAAATGATAGAAAAAGAAATTTTACTAAATAAATAAATGAAGGATTTATATGCATAATGTTGAATAAGTAATATATTCGAATAATTTTATGAGGAGGATGTATATGTTTAAAAGAAGTTTGTTGGTAGTATTTGTGTTGACAATGGTTTTGGTATTTACGTTAGGTGTTAGTGCCAGTAACTGGAAGGTTGGTATTTTAACCGGTACCGTAACCCAGAATGAAGAAGAGTTCAGAATGGCACAACAGATGCTTGAGGAGTTTGGTGAAGACCGGATATTGATTGCAACTTATCCTGACCGTTTTATGCAGGAACAGGAAACAACCATCAGTAATATGTTAGAAATGGCAATGGATCCTGACTGCAAAGCTATTATTATGGTACAGGCAGTACCCGGTGCTGTAGCTGCTGTTGATCGGGTAAGGGAGATTCGTCCTGATATTCTGATTATCCTGGGTGCCCCTCAGGAAGATCCAGATATTATTGCTACAAAAGGTGATATTGTACTAAATACCGATGATATCGGCCGTGGTTATCAGATAGCCGAGCATGCTCATAACATGGGGGCTGAAGTCCTTGTTCACTATTCATTCCCCCGCCATATGTCAATTGAAATGCTGGCTCAGCGCCGCAGTTTAATGAAAGAAAAGGCAGAAGAACTGGGGATGCGTTTTGTTGATGAGGATGCTCCAGACCCCACCAGTGATGCTGGTATTGCCGGGACACAGATGTTTATCAGTGAAGATGTACCCCGCAAGGTAGAACAGTATGGACTCAACACCGCTGTTTTTGGGACTAACTGTGCTATGCAGGAGCCAATGATTGCCCAGACAATAGAAGCCGGCGGTATTTATCCGGTTCAGTGTTGTCCCAGTCCATATCATGCCCTGCCTGCTGCCCTGGGAATCGAAGTTCCGGAAGACAAGAAAGGGGATGTAGCCTGGATTTTGGAAGCAATTAACGATGCTGTAGCAGAAATGGGAGCATCCGGCCGTGTAGCTACCTGGCCAATTCCTGCAAACATGTTGTATATTCAGGCAGGAACCTATTATGCTATTGAATGGATTGAGGGTAATATTTCAGAACGTAATGACAAAGAAGCTCTTATGAATATTATGGAAGATACTGCCGGTCAGCCGGTATCACTGGATGAATATCCCGGTACTGATAATTACTATCTCTTTATGGCTGATCATATAATATTCTAATTAAACTACCAAATCTAAAGGCAGGGTTGCTGCATTTGTATTTGGCTGCCTTGCCTTTTAAATTTTCTGAGGGGGATACAAATGTCAGAAAGACCTCTACTTGATATGAGAAATATTGGGAAAAATTATTTTGAAACAAGAGTGCTTAATGATATTAACTTTAAAATATATCCAGGTGAGATTCATGCGATTGTTGGAGAAAACGGAGCAGGGAAATCAACCCTGATGAATATTCTCTTTGGTATGAATGTTATTCATTCAACCGGTGGTTATGATGGTGAGATCTATATTGATGGAGAAAAGTCAGAGATTACTTCACCACAAATGGCTATGGAATATGGTATAGGAATGGTACATCAGGAATTTATGTTACTACCAAATTATTCAATTACTGAAAACATTAAACTTAACAGGGAAAAACTAAAACCAAATATCCTAAGCCGTGTATTTGGAGAAAAGATAAAATCTCTAAATTATAAAAAAATGAATAATGATGCCCGTCAAGCTCTGGATAAGTTGGATATTGATATTGAAGAATATGTTACTGTGGCCGGGCTTCCTGTTGGTTACATGCAATTTACAGAAATTGCCCGGGAAATTGATAAAGATATATGAAAATGATTATTTTTGACGAGCCGACAGCTGTACTGACAGAGGCAGAAGCTGACAACCTTCTTAAAACCATGAAATCCATTGCTGATGAAGGTATTGCCATTCTATTTATTACCCACCGTTTGGATGAAGTTCTGGAAATTAGTGACAATATTACCATCGTTCGTGATGGTAATCACATTGCAACCAAATCCAGAGAAGATACCAGTGTATCTGAACTGGCTGAGTTGATGGTGGGACGTAAAATAGAAAAAATAACCCGGACAACTGATACTGAACAAAAAGAAGTAATTATGGATATTAAGGATCTGGTTGTCCATATGCCAGGAGAAAAGGTGGATGGAGTAAACCTGAAAATTAAAAAGGGTGAAATACTTGGTGTTGGTGGTCTGGCCGGCCATGGAAAGGTAGGCATTTCTAATGGAATCATGGGTCTTTATCCCAGTAAAGGACAGGTTTTAATAAATGGAGAAAAACTTATAATGAATAATCCCAAAAAATCAATGGCACAGCAACTAGCCTTTGTATCCGAAGACCGCCGTGGTGTGGGACTGCTTCTTGATGATTCAATTGAAATGAATATTGTTATCACCGCAATTCATAATCAGGATAAATATATGCACAAAGTTGGGCCCTTTAAAATGAAAAATTCTGGAGAAATCCGCCAGCATGTCTTGAAAATGATTAAAGACCTGGATATTCGCTGTACAGGCCCCACGCAGATTGTCCGTCACTTAAGTGGAGGAAATCAGCAAAAGGTATGTATTGCCCGGGCTCTGACCATGAATCCCGGAATACTTTTTGTATCTGAACCTACACGGGGCATCGACGTTGGAGCTAAACGTCTGGTTCTGGATACCCTGGTAAAACTGAATAAGGAACTGGAAATGACAATTGTAATGACCTCCAGTGAACTGGGGGAATTACGCAGTATATGTGATCGAATTGCAATTGTAACAGAGGGTAAAATTGCCGGAGTTCTTAAACCAGATGCTCCAGATGCAGAATATGGATTATTAATGTCCGGTCAAAAAGGAATGAAAGGAGCTTAGATAATGAAGAAAACCCTGATTGATTTTATAAAAAAATTCGGAACTGCTCGGGTTATTATTTTGGCCTTTTTTATATTTCTATGTCTGACTGCTGTAGTATTTCAGATGGATCTAGCAGAGCTCCTGACTTCTTCCCTGGGCCGTATTGGTATGTGGGGGGTTCTGGTTTTAGCAATGCTGCCGGCTATTAGCTCCGGTATCGGGCCTAATTTTGGTGTATCTCTGGGGATACTTTGTGGTTTAATTGGTTCATTAACATCCCTGGAGCTTGCCTATCGTATGGGCGATTCATTGATGATGTCAGGAGGAGTCCTGTTTTTTATTGCTATCATTATCTCCCTGCCTTTTGCTATAATTGTGGGTATCGCCTATGGATGGTTATTAAACCGGGTTAAAGGCTCAGAAATGATGATAGCCACTTATGTTGGTTTTTCGATGGTATCTATTATGAAAATTGCCTGGTTAGTTTTGCCCTATGATAGTCCGGAGATGGCCTGGCCTATCGGACGAGGTGTAAGAGTTCAGATATCTCTTGCTGGGAGGGGTATTACCAGGATTCTGGATAATTTTTTGGCCTTCAGGATTGGAGAAGTTAAAATACCTACAGGTCTATATCTGTTTTTTGCTGTAATGTGTTTGTTGGTATGGTTATTTATGAGAAGCAAAAGCGGGATTGCCATGCATGCTGCCGGCAAAAACCCTCGTTTTGCTGAAGCCGCCGGGATAAATGTTAATAAATATAGAATTATCGGGACTACCTTATCTACAGTACTGGGGGCTATTGGTATTCTTGTTTATGCCCAGAGTTATGGGTTTATCCAGCTTTATGAAGGGCCGATGTTTATGCCCTTTGTTGCTGTTGCTGCAGTTTTGATTGGTGGTGCTTCCATAAAAAATGCTACCATTACCCATGTGGTTGTGGGTACGGCACTTTTTCTGGGGATACAGGTTGTAGCAGTACCAGTAGCCAATGCCTTTACAGCAGAATGGTCAAGTATGGGTGAAATCAGCCGTAAAATCATTCAGAACGGTGTTATCCTGTATGCATTGACACAAGCGAGGGGGGAATAGGAAATGAAGAGTGAAACAAATATCCCGGAGCTGAAAACAAAACCGGAATTCAAAAATGCTGTCAGGGATTTTACAACTAGAAATATGGTTACTATTTTGTTTGTGGTAATGGCTTTAGCAGGCTTTATTGTATCAGGCATGAGCCCGATGATGTTTTTGATGGATATAATTAGTAGAGTGTCCCGGAACGCCTTTTTGGTTTTATCACTAATTATTCCCGT
>DASRQG010000604.1:0-8969 GCA_035645995.1 Mariniphaga sp.
TGGGCAACTTCCCGCCACAATCGTGAACTCTCCAGAACATTTGCTTTATCAACTACTGTAAGTTTTTTACGTCTTTGTCCGGCAAACTCATAAGCAAGTTTAAGAATGCGTTCAATCTCTTCGCGGGTATAGGTGTTGGTATCAAATGCAGTATTCCCGTTATCCCTTCTGCCTTTTTCTCCAAAATAGATGCCACCTGTAAGTTCCCTGATACATACAAAATTGGCTCCATCTACCAATTCACGGCGTAAAGGGGATTTGTGGAGCAGGGATTCGAAAGTTTCAACCGGCCTGATGTTGGCATAAAGTCCAAGTTTTTTACGCATTGCCAATAAACCTTGTTCAGGCCTGACAGGTGCTTTTGGATTGTTGTCATATTTTGGATCACCTATAGCTCCGAATAACACAGCATCCGATTCCATACATAATTGATGAGTTTCATCAGGATAGGGATCTCCAACTTTATCTATTGCTACTGCACCTGTTAAAGCATATTCGAACTCCAACTGGTGGTTATATTTTTTGGCTATTGCCTGTACAGATTTCATGGCCTGCTCGGTAATTTCAGGACCTATCCCGTCACCGGGAAGAACTGCGATTTTTAATTTCATGTGTAATTAATTGTTTTTTATAGTCATATAGAACTCGCATGATGAATTTCCATCCGGTTTCGCGATATACGAATCATGCTCGTTTTATTATTACAAGTAATTGAATTTCTAATAGTTTAGTGTGATTTCTGAAAAAGCGATAAAGCTTACATTAATCATTATTCTTCTTTACTTATGTATATTTCATTGCCTGATGAATCTGGATGAGCAAAACTAAGTATTAAAACCTAAAGTTAAATATAGTCTCCAAATGGTTCTTATCAGGCTATTCCACTAGCTACTTTATCCAGAAAATTTGGCTTAATTTCATTTTCAATGATGTTAAGCATTCGTATAGTGGCTTTTATAGCTGCTGCATTCTGATCAGGATCAAGCCCTTTGGTCTTAAATTCACGACTGTTTTTCCAGGTTATTACCGTTTCTACTAAAGCATCAGTTTTGCCTCCTGGTGGTATTGTGACCACATAATCAATCAGTTTAGGAAATGATTTTCCCAACCGGGCGTAGATTTTTCTCAACGCTTTAACAAATGCATCATATTGGCCATCACCATCACTGCTTTCTTCATAAACAGTTCCTTCAATTGCCAGGCTTACACTTGCCACCGGACGCAGTCCCATTGTATAGCTGACAGAGTAATTGATAACATTTATTTTTTGCTCAATCATATCGTTATCCAGCACATCAGCAACAATATAAGGCAATTCCTCAAGAGAAACTGTTTCTTTTTTGTCACCAAGTTCTATTATCCGTTGGGTAACTTTTTGTAATGAAACGGTATCAAGTTCAATACCCAGATCTTCCAGGTTCTTTTTGATATTTGCCTTTCCTGAAGTTTTGCCCAGAGCATATTGCCTTGTTCTTCCAAACCGTTCGGGCAGGAGATCATTAAAATAAAGGTTGTTTTTATTGTCTCCATCAGCATGTATCCCGCTACATTGAGTAAATACAAATTCCCCAATGAGGGGTTTATTCGTCGGTATCCGTATGCCTGAAAAGGATTCTACCAATTTTGATACCTTGTTTAGCTGCGTTTCATTAACGTTGGTCTGCATTTTCAGGTGATCCTTGATGGTTGCTATCACACTTGACAGGGGAGCATTACCAGCTCTTTCACCAAGACCGTTAACTGTAGTATGTACACATCTAATTCCCGCCTTTATGGCATGGAACACATTCGCTATTGCAAGGTCATAGTCATTGTGTGCATGATAATCGAACTCAACATCAGGGTAGGTTTCAATCATTTCCCTGCAAAAATCGTAAGTTTCGTCAGGATCAAGAATTCCCAGCGTATCAGGAAGCATAATTCTTGCAACATTTTCCTTCCTAAGATTATCAATCATGAAATGGACATAATCCTTCGAACTACGCATTCCATTTGACCAGTCTTCAAGGTAAACATTTACCCTTATGCCCAGAGTTTCCGCATGTTGAAGCACCTTTTTAATATCGGCAAGATGTTCCTCCGGAGTTTTTCGCAGTTGACCCGTAACATGCTTTAAAGAGCCTTTGCACAGCAGATTTACTACTTTTCCACCAGCATCGGCAATCCATTTAAGTGAAATATCTCCATCCACAAAACCTAAGACTTCAATTTTGTGAAGATGCCCTTTATCAGCAGCCCAACGAAAAATGCGTTGGGCTCCTTTAAATTCGCCTTCAGATACACGAGCTGATGCTATTTCAATACGATCGACACGAACATCTTCCAGCAGTACTTTAGCGACACTCAGTTTTTCTCCTTCTTTGAAAGAAACACCTGTGGTCTGTTCTCCGTCCCGAAGGGTGGTATCCATTATGGTAAGACGCTTCCCTTCTATTTCAACTAGTTTTCCTGTCATTTTTCATTTTATTAATTGACTGTCAGAATAAACAACCACCTTTGCAATAGCTAAAGACAATCGGCAGTAGTATTAAATAAACATAGTAACATTTTATCTGCCTGCTTCAAAAGTTGCTATATCTTCTTTCATATCTACGAGGTAATCGATATCATCAAGCCCGTTTTTCAGACAATGCTTTTTATAGGGGTTGATATCGAATTTTGCTGTTTCACCGGTTGACAAAATCATAAATGACTGTTTTTCCAGATCCACTTCAAATTGAGCAGCAGGATTATTCTCTATCACATTGAATATCTTTTCTAAAAACTCTGGTTCTACTATCACTGGTAAAAGTCCGTTGTTCAATGCATTATTCCTGAAGATATCGGCGAAGAAACTTGAAACAACAACCCTGAAGCCGTAGTCATATATTGCCCAGATTGCATGTTCACGACTTGATCCGCTACCGAAATTTTTTCCGGCTACCAGAATTTTACCTGAATAAGTTGGATTGTTTAGTGGAAAGTCGGCTTTTGGACTACCATCTTTATTATAACGCCAATCGCGAAACAGGTTATCTCCAAACCCTTTCCGTTCTACAGCTTTCAAATATCTAGCGGGAATGATCTGATCAGTATCAACATTCTCTACTTGCAGTGGCACTGCCGGAGAAGTTATTCTTGAAAATTTATCGTATGCCATATTAATGTTAGTATTTAAGGTTTTATATAAGTTATAAAAACTCTCTTGGATCAGTAATAACACCGGTAATTGCTGCTGCCGCGGCAGTCAGTGGGCTTGCCAGCATAGTACGTGCACCGGGTCCCTGTCGTCCTTCAAAATTTCGGTTAGAAGTTGAAACTGCATATTTCCCTTCAGGAATTTTATCATCATTCATTGCCAGGCATGCAGAACAACCAGGTTGCCTTAACTCGAAACCTGCTTCTTCAAAAATCTTATCCAAACCTTCAGCTCTGATTTGTTTTTCTACTTTTTGAGAGCCAGGCACCAGCCATGCAGTAACATCATGAGCTTTTTTACGACCTTTTACAAATCCTGCAAATGCTCTGAAGTCTTCTATCCTGCCGTTTGTACAGCTACCAACAAAGACATAATCTACCTTTTTACCAATCATGGCTTCCCCTTCAGTATATCCCATGTATTGCAATGATTTCAGGAAAGTTTTTTTATCACTGCCATTCATTCCGTTCACCAGAGGTATGCTTTTAGTTATACCTATGCCCATACCCGGATTCGTACCATATGTAATCATGGGCTCAATATCTTCTGCATCAAAAGTGTATTCAGTATCGAAAACAGCGCCCTCATCTGATTTTAACTGTCTCCATGTTTCAACAGCTTTATCCCAGTCAGCATCTTTAGGTGCATATTGACGGCCTTTTATATAGTTGATGGTTGTATCATCAGGGGCAATCATTCCACCCCGGGCACCACTTTCAATACTTAGGTTACACAAAGTCATTCTGCCTTCCATGCTTAGGCTGGTAACAGCAGATCCTGCATACTCAATAAAGTGACCTGTTCCTCCACTTGTTGAAATCTGTGAAATAATGTATAAAGCTATATCCTTTGCAGTTACTCCTTTCTTCAATGAGCCGTTAACGGTGATTCTCATCTTTTTTGGTTTGGGCTGCATAATGCTTTGGCTTGCAAGTACCATTTCTACTTCACTCGTACCAATACCAAAAGCAATGGTCCCAAAAGCACCATGTGTTGAAGTGTGGCTGTCACCACAAACGATAGTCATGCCAGGTTGGGTAAGACCCAATTCCGGGCCAATAATATGAACTATACCATGACCGTCCGATTGAAGATCGTGATAAGTAATGCCATGTTCCTGGCAATTTTTCTTCAGCATCTCCACCTGGTGGCGTGATAATTCATCCATGATAGTAAGATGCTGGTTTTCGGTTGGTACATTATGATCAGGGGTGGCTGTCGTCTGGTCTGGTCTGAAGACTTTCAACCCCCGGTTCTTCAGTCCCAAAAATGCAACCGGACTGGTTACTTCATGAATCAGATGCCTGTCGATATACAATACTGAAGGCCCACCTTCAACCTGTTTTACCACATGTGCATCCCAGATTTTATCAAACAATGTTTTCGCTTCCATATAGTCAGAAATCTTTTTATATTATAATGTGCTTTTGTTTAATTAATTTTAAACCTTTAATAAGTTATCCTACCGGCAGTTTGTTTACTGCATCCAAAAATGCCTCAACCGAAGCAGTTACAATATCTGTGTTGGCTCCAAAACCATGGTAGATAGAGTCGTTATAATCAATTTGCATATGAACTTTACCAATATCATCGCTACCTTGGGTTATTGCCTGTACCAGAAATTCTTCTATAGTAACTTGTCGATGAAGAATTTGTTTTACGGCCTTGATAGCTGCATCAACTGGTCCATTACCCGCTGAAGTAGCATCAAATTTTTCTCCGGCAATATCAAGTTTTACTATGGCAACCGGTGTTAACCCCTTTCCACTGATAACCTGCAATGAATCCAACTTAATTCTGCGTTCAGAACGTGTTGCATCTCCTACAAGTAAGGCTATATCATCATCCCTGATATCCTTTTTGCGGTCGGCAAGTTTCAGGAATTGTTCATATATTTCGTCCAGCTTATCTTTAGAAAGTTCAAATCCCATCAATTCAAGCCTGTGCTTAAGAGCTGCACGTCCACTTCGTGCAGTAAGCAAAATAGCTGATTCATTAATTCCTACATCTGTGGGATCCATAATCTCATAATTCTCACGATGCTTCAAAACACCATCCTGATGGATTCCTGAAGAATGTGCAAATGCATTACGTCCCACAATCGCTTTGTTAGGTTGTACCGGCATGTTCATAAGCCTTGAAACCAATCGACTGGTATTGTATATGTTTTTTGTGTTAATACCTGTCTCGATTCCCAAATCCTGATACCTGCTTTTTAGGGTCATAACTACTTCTTCGAGCGAAGTATTTCCTGCCCGTTCTCCAATTCCATTAATTGTTACTTCAGCCTGACGGGCACCATTAAGTATCCCTGAAATTGTATTGGCAGTAGCCATTCCAAGGTCATTATGACAATGAGTAGCAATAACAACATTATGGATACCATTAACATTCTCCATTAAATATTTGATCTTTGCGCCAAATTCATGCGGAAGACAGTATCCTGTTGTATCTGGTATGTTAACTACAGTTGCACCAGCTTTAATAACAGCCTCTACAACTCTCGCCAGATATTCATTGTCTGTGCGACCAGCGTCTTCTGCATAAAACTCCACATCTTCAACATATTTTTTTGCATACCTGACTGCATCCATTGCCCGCTCAATTATTTCTTCCGGATTTGAGTTGAGCTTGTAATGTATATGGTTGTATGAAGTTCCGATTCCTGTATGGATACGTCCTTTCTTTGCATACTTGAGCGATTCGGCAGCTACATCAATATCTTTTTTAACTGCACGCGTAAGAGCGCATATTGTTGGCCATGAAACAGCTTTGGAAATTGCTACAACAGAATCAAAATCACCGGGACTTGAAATTGGAAAGCCTGCTTCTATAATGTCAACCCCTAGTTCCTGTAATGCTTTGGCAACTTCTATTTTTTCTACTGTATTCAGCTGACACCCCGGAACCTGCTCGCCATCGCGCAGGGTGGTGTCGAAAATAAAAAGCTTGTCACTCATTGTTCTTTTTTTATTTAAAATTTAAACTCTCAATCTGTTGTTGCCTGAATACATTTTAAGATAAAGTAAAAAGCCATCCTCTGTTATGAGAATGGCCTTTTATGCTTCATTTATCTTAACAACATACCATTCTCATTTCTTCTGAACTAGAAGAATAATGCCAATAAGTAGGCTGAGAATAGAAATGTTGATTATGTAATTCATACGAAATTTTCTTTTTTAATTGCTTTGTGGAACTTACATGATGATTAAGTTATCTCCTTTTGTGCTTATTACACCATGTTCGTTTCACGTTTTAACTTACAATTTACTGCAAATATTACATATTTTTTTTAAAATGAAAATAAAAATGCTCTTTTTATTGATAAAATTAAAGAAAAAGATTCATTAGTCTGATTTGTGTGTCTTTAAAAGTTCTTTTTTGTTTTAAACAGCTGGAAAAGCGGAAGTTATTATCTGTTAATTTACTTGTTTTGTTTATGGTTTTTGAATCTCTTCCTCAGTAATATCCGGTACAGGTCTTAAATTCTCATTTTCATTCCGAAATATATCATGTTTTGACATCGGTCGCTGTTTTACCTTCCAGTCGAAACCACTTAATGTCTTTTCCTCTTCTGTTAGGCCAAGGAGTGGTTTCAGTAGTCCTTCAGGTGCCTGTAAAAAGGAAATTTTGAAAATATTTCCCTCTTTGAACCTGATTGTTATCTTACTGCTTTCAACCCGGTTAAGCCCTATTATTTCTTCATTTTGTCGAGCATAATATAAAGTCTGCCCATTGCCATTGACATCAATTTTGTTTAGTTCATTGTTAACTATATAGCCAATCATTGTCCTGCCTTTAATTTGGTCAAACCTACCGGAATCAAGTTTTGAAATGATAAAACCATTGTTTGTAAGATGCACTTCATCAGGAGAATTAACATGTTGTTTCATCTCAATTTTATCTGCACTTAGCTGATGGTTATTTGACCACAATACAGGGTCATTAAATAATTGCACTACCGAATCCTTGGAAAAATATACCAATGAATCACACATTCCTTGTAAATCAGTCCTGAAAAAGCGTGTACCATAATATGCCAGAACAAGTTTCTCATCGGGGATGGTATCAGGAATTGTTCGTAAAGTATCAGCATGCATAAAGAGTGTATCTTTTTCCGAATACATCATAAATACTGCCGAATCGGTAACAGTAGCAATTTCCATTTGGTCTGAGTAATTGGCAGTCTGTCCCGATACAATAATTTTATTATCAAAGTCTTCCATCCACACATCACCCAATGCACGCCCCTGACCATCTGCTTCGTTATATTTAATGTAATCAGCAGTAAGGCGTTGAGTATCATTGTAGATTATTGGATTTTTCAGAAGTTCTGCCTCTCCTGTATTGGTTTCATACCAACCATCTTCCGCGTATAGTACATTCAATGAATCCTTTATCGTTGTTGGACCGACAATAAAGACCTTACCTGTTTGAGTATTGTATATAAGTGTATCGCTGTTTAAGGTATAGTTATCATTAAAACCCACTACATCTCCATAGAAATGTGCCATGTCAGTTTCCGTGTAGTATCTGCCTACCTGACTGGTAAGTGTATTCAGGCTGTCAACAATTTTACCTTTATGCTCATAATATCCTACATTCGAGATCATATCAAAATCCAGACTGTCGGTGTATAATGTAGTGGTTTTGTTTATAAGCCTTACATTATGAAAAGCCTGTGCATGACTCTGGTCTCCGTTATAATGAATCTTATTCGCATAAAGATTTAATGTATCACCCTGGTTAATTCTGACATTCCCAAAAGCATCTACACGATTATTATCGGAATAGGTATATGCACTATCGGCCCAAAGCAGCATACTTTCATGCCTGATTCTCAAATTCCCGACTAGCCGGCTTGCATTAGGAGCTATGTCTCCGGCAGCTTCCCAATAATCTGCCTGTTCTATTTCTATACGCTTTTTTTGCTGCGTAAATCCTGTCAGAGAATACATCAGTAACAGGCACGTTATTAATAATTTTAGCGTTAGCCAATTCAATAGCATTAGAAAGTTAATTTTCAATAACTTTCCTGCCGGTAACTTATTTTCAATATTTTTAAAAAACCTGTTCAATTTGTATAGTTAATCTGGAACTAAAAATATTATAGTTAAGAGGATGATATTAAATTAGATTGGCTTAAAGAAGTTGTTCGATTATTTCGCCTATCGAAATATTTTCTGCTTCAGCTTTATAATTCTTAATGATACGGTGCTGCAGAATGGAATGAGCTACTGCTGTCACATCTTCGATGTCGGGTGAATATTTTCCATGTAAAGCTGCATGCGTCTTGGCTCCGATAACCAGATATTGTGAAGCACGCGGCCCGGCCCCCCATTTTAAATATTGGTTGGTCACAGAAGCATCATTTCCATTACCAGGTCTTGTTTTGGCTGCTAACGAAACTGCATAATGTAGAACATTATCATTAATAGGAATTTTTCGAATCAAACGTTGAAAATATAATATCTCATTACCATTAATGACCGGATTCAAATCAAATTGAAGGTTGGAAGTTGTATTTTTCACAATAGTAACTTCATCTTCAAACTTTGGATAATCCAACCAGACTGAGAACATAAATCTGTCGAGCTGAGCTTCAGGCAGGGGATAGGTACCCTCTTGTTCAATCGGATTTTGTGTTGCAAGAACGAAAAAAGGATCTCCCAGTTCAAATCGTTGCCCTGCAGCAGTAATTGCCCGCTCCTGCATTGCTTCAAGCAGAGCCGATTGTGTTTTGGGAGGTGTTCGGTTAATTTCATCTGCCAAAATGATGTTGGCAAATAAT
>DASRQG010000605.1:0-3022 GCA_035645995.1 Mariniphaga sp.
TATTTTGTTTCCTGCATTATGTATCATTCAATGCCAATGCTAATTAGTCTTTGATAATCAATTCATAATAAATTAATGCCTAAACACATTCAGTTAATAACTTCCTGTCAATATCAGCAAAGCTATCAATTTTCCTTAAAATTACAGATTAAAGCAAATATCCGAAAAAGCTTATTCTTTTAATTTCATTCAGAATGCATAGTTAACTATCAATAAAACCAGAATAGAGTATTAATGAGTTTTAGTAATTGAGCTCGAAAAACTAACAGAAAGCAATTATGTCATTTTTATTCCGGTTGTTTCAATATCAGCTTGATGATTTTTATCAGGTGAATATTCAGTACAATTAGATTAAATCATTAGAATTCATAACTTATATCAGCTGGTAATTTTTCTACCTTCAGTTTCATCCATTGTCCGTTAATCTTTATCACCACAATTTGGTTATCACTATCGTAGAAAATAGTACCATCACCCGATTCCTTTAACTCTTTGTAATTTACAAATTTGGCACTTTCTTCAGCGTTTAGTTCATCATCACCTTCCAGCTTTTCAGTCAGGATATCTTTTTTACCAATATTACCAAGAGTAAATGCATTGCTAAGTTTTAAAGACCCATAAAAAACCGCCTTGTCTCTGCTGAACAGAAAGGAGTGATTTTTAACATCTGATCCTATCCGGAACCAATTATATGCATCGCTTGAATGATTGTAAACCGTTCCATAATAATACAATTCTGCAACCGGTTTCTCCATTTCTACATGTTTATTAACCAACATGGTAATTCTTGATTTATCATCGGAAGCATAACCCTCGAATAAATGAAATCCCCAACGTTTCTTGTTGACCTCATTATCATTTCCCCTGACCTGAATCATATATGGAGTACTTAAAATCCCGTTAACCGTTGTGTACATAGGCGTAAATTCAGGATTAAACCCAAAATTGTAACTTCTTATTTTCCAATTTTGCCAGGAAGAATCCACATCAGAGAATAATTCTAATCTTCTAAGATTTGACCCATCAGAACCTGGAATCAAATTGAAATATTTGTGATTAGAAAAAAGCGAATCTTTTTGGCCATTGGTAATCAGGAAAATCCCACTAAAAATAATTGCAAGCAAAAATTTGGCAGAAATTTTATTTGGTATCATATAGTCTAAGTCTTTAATTTTAGTAGTATCATTTAAATCTATAAATAGCATTCAGCGAAACAATCTCAATACGAAACAATTAGGATGAAAGTAACATCTTATCCTATCATGATTATCCGTTACATTCAGCTACCATGTCAACAAGCTACAATATACTAATTTACCCTTTTTGGAAATTAATTAATCACGTTTAAAAGTGACACTTAAGCTAACCTCACCGTACAAGTTTATACAGATACAGATTTGAAGGAGCAGGCCAGGGTTCCGGTCGTGGCTTGTCGCGGTTTTGTGATAATGTTTCCCATTTCAATACATATCTAATATTTTTTTCACCACTATTGCCCGAATCGTTTGCTGTCCGTACCTCTAAACCCTGAAAATTACCTTCTTTGGTAAACAGTTCTCCTGATGATTGTGGTTTAATAACTTTACCAACAACATCAAAATTTTTATCCAATAATAAGGTGCCATTTCCGTATTTAATATGTCGATAGCCGATTTCATAATAACCATCCGGACGGCTTATGAACCCATTTAATCCAACTTCAAATACGATAGTTCCACGTCCCGAAAATTCCCATCTATAATCCCAATCAGTAATTTTTTTCGAAACCCATTTCTGATGTTTCAATTGCGCAATATAAAGTTGAAGGTTCCCCTCTTCATCATACTTATGATACACAAACACAGGTTTATTATTCTCATCCAGGCATAACCGGGCAGCCAGATTAATAATTCCTCCCCCGGGTGGTACAGGGTCAACAATCAATGATTTGTTATTGATGGTAGCAGGCAACTCTACCGGTTCACCATATCCATTATACCAATTTACCAGATCAGGACTCTTCATATACGATAAATCGTGATTGGTTTCACAATCAGGAGTATCACGCCATACCCAATAAACATGATACCAATTGTCTTTCATTAATTGAGGTTGCGACTGGTAGGCATTCATTTGGCCCTGACCGTCGGTAAGCGGCACATCCAGTAGTCGCCTCCATTTTTGTGTCTCTGTGTTGTAAATATTATAAATTTCATTCCCATTACCACTACCTCCATCGCGGTAATGAAACAGCAGATTGCCTTCTCTGTCTTTCATGAATTTAGGATAGGTACACCTTTTTTCTTCACTGCCAACCATTTCCATTATTTGTTCAAGCGATGTAATATCATTTGGCCGTGTGCTTCTAAAATAGGTTAAAGGATGAACATGCATATTGCCAGCGAGATGAAGATATCCTTTATTATCAATATTTATGGTCACATAATTGTGGCTGTCCCAGTTTAGTACAGTACTTGTTCCTCCATGTGTCTTCCGTGAAGTAGGCGGTAAAACATGCAGTTCAAATTCCGGATCATCCAGATTACGTTGCCCCACCACCATATTCCTGTTGGAATTATAATAGGCAATGTATTGTCGATTGTTGTGTGTCAGCAAGCCAAAACCTACCGGATGCACCGACCAGACACTATCAATTACCAACGTTTCTGCAATAGATTCTGAATTGGCTGATTCATCTATCACTATGGGTTGTAAGGATTTCTTCTGTGCATATACATCCAGTGTAAGCAGACCTGCAGCCAGTATAATAAATATCGTTTTCATACATTAATTGCTTTCCGGTTCCGGTTCAACAAGAAGTTTCCAATGATTATCAAGCCTATGTTGAAATTGCTGGTTCCAGATATTATTATACTCATTACTTTCATATATTACTGATGCCTTACGTACCAATAATCCAAGGTTATTCTCCGTTTGTTTCCAGGATGAAATTTGTTCATAAGGCCAGTCACTTTCCCTGCCAATAAATCCTAATAAATAATCGAGTGCCTTTTTCAATGAACCACCTTTCGAATTTTCAAGC
>DASRQG010000606.1:0-8005 GCA_035645995.1 Mariniphaga sp.
CATAATATGTAATCATTTCTATTTATGATTTACCCAAAATGCGTGATTTATATAAAGATAATGTATTCAGTCGAGTGAAAAAAATATCATTGCCCAACTTAGTTAATCTCTTCAACTATCAGATGATCATTTGAATTAAGTTCCCTTAACATTTGCATAAGCTCAGCATGAATTACGGGCGCTGTTTCAGGCCCAAGGGAATTCTCCTCACCATAAGGAGCTTTATCACGCCCATAGGTAAACGGTGGTTTCACATCCCATTGGCTTTTAGGAATGATATATCCAATTTCATCATTAGCCAGGCCTAATACAAATTTATATTTCCCCGGCATACCTTCTCTCAGAGATGGTACTTCTACAGGTTCGATTCCAAAGTCAGCACCCGCAGGAGCCTCTACCCCTCCGTTAACGATTTCGGGATAAATTTCACCGGGTACAGCAATAAAAGAAATTGCTCCGATTTGTATGACAGCTAATTCAGAGCGCATTTTCATCCAGCCTGTTGTTCCCCGGTTAAGTATGCCCAGGGATGCTGCTAATCTGAACATGTTATTGTTTATTGGCAGCTCTATGGTACGCACCAGAATAGATATTTCAGCTTCCTCAATAGTTTCCTGTGGTTGTTCCATAGCCTTAAGTGCCAGCAGCGATAACTTATTCCCTTGCGCTACAGCCTTTTCAAAAGAAGGCTCTGATATTGACTGCCCGGTAAAAGGATCTGAAATAGCATGTGTCGGGTGGGTACACATCAGTCCTCCTACAGCACCATTTATATACATTGCTACTCCACCAATACCCTCTTTCACCAGACTGTCGGCCGAAAACACTCCCTTCTCTACACCTTCTCTAAAAAAATGAGGAAAGTCAGACGACACTAAAAGGTTCCGGCTCCAAAGCGTTTCCGGGTGATTACCCCACGACAACAAGCTACCCAATGCCTCATCCGATTCCTTATTTACCACTTTTATAAAACGTAAGCCCGAATCAAAAACTTCAGGTTGACGGGTATCTTTTACCTGATCACTTGCCCCGGTTAAATCTTCTGACACCTCCAGCCTTGCTGCAACCATTTGCCCGACTGCTGTTTCTACTGAATTCACGATTTGTTCCTTCACAAACTTCATATAGTCAGAATCTACACCACTCTCCAAGGGATGCTTACCCCATATACCCATCATATCAGGACCTTCATGAACATGCGTGCTTGCTATTAACACATAATTAAGTCCCCATTCAACAGGAATCATCTTCCTTACATCCACCACATCATCATGCATAAAACCTATGGCATCAACAACAACAATAGCTAATCGCGTTTCTCCATCATCCAGAATCATTGTTCGTGCCCATAGATCATCGTGTACACCATTTGCAGGTTTATTATTACTAAAACCTGCTATCCAAACCGGATCAAATTTTCCATTGTTATTTCCATCGATATAATAATCACCATCCTTCTCATTATACTTTGCATCCCCGTTAGCATCTACCCATCGATCAGGAACCTCAGGAGTTATCTTTAGGGCCGCAAATCCAGCCTTTAATCCAGAAGGGTGTTTTGCTATAATCTTCAGGTCTGCATTGTAACCGGGATGGCGATCCTGGAGGTTCAAATACCCCATCATAACCAAACCTGCAAGAATGATGAACAGAAAAATTCCGGCAACTTTAAAAACTTTCATAGCAAATATTTTATGGTTCAGCTAAAAATCACGCTTTTTATAAATAGTAGATATCACCTACAATCACCATAAGGCTATTTCTGACCATACCTTTTCATCACTTCCCTCCAGGTAGTTAGTATGATATCATTCTCTTTAAAGAAACTAATTACCTCTTCATCAGCAAACATTGCAGCCTCCCAGGCCCTTTGTTGCCATGAACCTGTAATTGTTTTCATATTTTCTGTTTCAAAAGAAGGATGGAAGATAATTTCAGTAATACCCGGCTCCAAAGAATTTACGAGTTTGAAAAAGTTTTGCTTAACCTCATCATAGGTTTTACCTTTTGGTACGCTGCCAAAATTATCGAGTCGTGGGAGATTATAATTATTAAGTAAGCTTACTACTTCAGGAGTGACCGGATAACCTTCTGCTTTATAAAAGCCTGCCACTTTAGGATTGGAGAGATCGATAGCATTGGCTGGAATTTTATACTCCTCAGCAACCTTTAAAAATACTTTTAAAAACTCAGGTGAGCCATATAAAGTACCCATATGTGTATCAATGTGAGTTGGATTATATCCCAGCTCCAGCATTTTATCAATTTGGGCTCTGATTTCTTTTTCAACCTCTTCAGGTTTCGCATTCATAACCACCTGCTCCACACTGCGCCACATTTTCCCTTCCGGATCGATCAGCCCCGGCACCTTTTCCGGATCATAAACTGTACTCCAACGCCAGGTTTTCCATTCGCTCGTAAGGGTCAGATGGACACCAACATCAGCTTTAGGGTTCTTTTTTGCCCATTCTACCATGGATTCAGCATAGGCACAAGGCATCATGACAGCACCAGAGAGAATATAGTCATTTTCTATATAGAACATCCCGGCATCATTAGCCTCTTTACTCATGCCCAGGTCATCCATATGCAGAAGTAATACCTTCCTGCCTTTAGGGAAGCCCAATTTTTCGGCATTGTTTGCAGCATCTTCATTCTCCTTTACCCATTCAGGGAGAAATGAAACATGCTTTATTGATTTCCCTTCTGATGTATGAGAAGAATAGGTAATGTGAATCTTTCCATCCTTCGTTTGAATGGCAGTAGGATATGAAAAACCTTCCCTGCCCTTTGGCAGATATTCGAGATATCGTTTCCACTTCCACGACTCACCCTCATCGTCTGAAAGGGCAACAGCAAGCCGGTTCCTGCCACTTTCAAGATCATTATATACCATTAACCAGTGCCCATCACTCAGCATAATTGCTTCAACACTTGATCCCGGATTAGGGATGTTTGTTTTTCTTGAAACGCTCCACGTATAGCCATTATCCTGAGATGTACTTTTTATAATACGCTGAGGTTCATCTCCGTTATCCCTCATATAGGCCACAACAGTGCCATCTTTTTTCTGCAGTAAAGCAGGCTGTATATTACCTCTGCCAACGATTGGCAAGCTTGGCTTCCAGGTATCCCCATTATCATCGGAAATAGCAACGAGAGAAACATTATAACCATCAGAATAAAGTGGCATCAAGATCCTTCCACTCTTAAGAATCAATGGTTGAATACGACCCATCCAGCCAATTTCCCTTTTAACCGGATCTTTGGCAGCTTCAAGAATCATCCGTTCATATTGTGGTGCATACTCAGCCCAGGCTAATCCCGGACGGTCCAATTTTCTAAAACCTGCTTCAAGTGATTCAGCAAATTCTTCCCCTGGCTTCAGAAGAATAATATCCTGCCATTCCCAAACCGGAGACCCTTCTTCCTCATAACTTGTTGAGATTCTTGTTTTAAGGATCGATGATTCCCAACGATTGGCAACTACCACGATCCAGGTTAGATGTAAACGCTCTTTCGCATCCAGAAACAAAACAGGATTACAATCGGGATTATCAGGAGTATCAGCCATAATAAAAGGCTCACTCCACTGCGACCGGCCTTTCTTCAGTCGTGCACCCATTACCATTACATCGTTGGCAGTACGCTCACCTGAACCTTCAAACCAGCATGCCAGCAAATCACCATTAGGCAGTTCTACAATAGAACTACTGTGGACATGCTTCTGCTGAACCGGAAAAATTAATGTTTCAGAAAATGTTGAACCCGACAGGTTCTGTGCTCCGGCATTTATTGATATCATTATGAGTATTCCTGTCATTAGAATCCAAAAATGGAACAGCTTGTTTCTCAAACGAAAATTTATCATATTCATATCCATGATTCTGGTTTTTAAAAGTCAGTTTAAACAATCTTAAAACTTCGGCCATTTACCGTTTTTAATTGGTTTGGTTTTTAATTTCGACGGATCTATAACTACATGTTTGATCAGCTTACGATTCCAGGTATATGTAATGTGCACCAATCCATCATCACCCTGAATGACTGCCGGATAGGAATATTCTCCATCCGGGTCCTTATCGTTTTCAAGTAAAACAGCAGCTTCCCAATTGATACCATCGTTTGATACAGCAACATTCAATATGTTACGGTTTCCCCAGACTTCATCAGGATTAATATGATTATACACCAACAGATGTCTGCCATCGTTGAGCGTCACTGCATCGGTACCAGAATTAGGATTGGGTAAATCAATTGGTTCCAGCTTACTCCATGTCTTACCTTTATCGGAAGAAAAAGCAGAAAGAATCTTTTTATTTTTACTGCGGCAGAGTATCTGCAAACGGCCATCAGCATGCTTTAATATGCTGGGCTGAATAGCAGCAATCTCGTCACCATCATTAACAGGATCGGTTCTTTCCCAGGTAATCCCCCGGTCGGATGTAAACTCCATATGCACCTGCCATCCATCATGCTCGGTACTTGTTGGACAAATCAGTGTCCCATCCTCCAATAGTACAGGTTTATTTTTTATAGGGCCATAAATCTCTTCAGGTAGCCGCATCCGCCTCGACCAGGTTTCACCATTATCTCCTGAAATAATTAGTTGCCCCCACCATGTAGAAGGAGTCGGGCCATCTTTGTAAAACAAAAACAACTCATCACCATAATCAAACAACACAGGATTCCATGTAGGATAACGTAAACCGGCATGTTGCACTCCATTGGCCACTTCAACCGGAACTGTCCACTTACCATTTTTAAATTTGCTGAACCAGATACCCACATCAGGATTCTTTTCATGTGACCCGCCAAACCAGGCTGCTACCAACCCATCCTCTGTTTCATCTATTGTAGAGGCATGACAACTGGGAAAAGGCACATCCTCAGCATTATAGATAAACTCTGCTTTAACGACCGCCTTATTTCCATCGAATCGATTATCAGCAAAAAGGTTAATTGTAGAAACCATCAGGATTGTTGCAATTATTGTTCTCATATTTACTGAAATTAACGAATTTTTCTTTATCAAGGTTATAATACTTTTCTATTTCGCGAGAAAAGCTTCAGACTTAAAAAGCCCACTAAAAAGATAATTAGTGTTCCGAACACAATGGTAAGGTTACTATGGAAGTTACTCCTAAATACGAGAAGATTTCCTTCATTGAAATAAAGCGGACTTAAGCTCATCCATATAATAACCAATACTCCTGCAATCACACCTATGACTGCATCAATCCTCCGTACTGATTTCGAAAGGAATGCCAGTAGAAACAAGCCTAACATCCCACCACTAAAGATAGAAGCCAATGACCACCATGCATCCAACACGCTTTCAACTCCAACAAGCATAAGAGCAATAATTATCCCCAACCCGCCTATTACAAGAGAGGACGTATATAAAACTATCATTGAAGAACGTTCACTTGCTGATTTATTTATATAGCGCTGGTAATAATCGGTCAGAATAATGGTGGCAGTACTGTTCAGGCTGGTGGAAACTGTACTCATACCAGCTGCAAAAATAGCTGAAATGAGCAAGCCCGTAAGGCCTGAAGGCAATCCATTCACAATAAAATGAGGGAATACTTTATCCCCTGTCCCAGGCTCTCGAAGGGAATCAGGAAGCAGTTCAGGTTGTGCAGTATAAAAGGCATATAATGCAGTACCAATATAAAAGAAAATTACTGATACAGGTACATACAACAGTGAACCAAATAATGCCGAAGATTTAGCTTTCTTATCAGTACTGGTGGCCATATACCGCTGTACAAAATTCTGATCAATTCCATAATTCTGTAAATTGATAAACAAACCATAGATCAGCACCACCCAAAAAGTAGATTCTGATAAACTAGCCCCAAAGCTTCCAAGACTAAACTTATAATTTACTGCTGCAATCTCAAAAACCTGCCCGGGGCCTTCAGGCATCGAAAATGTTAAAACAAGTGCAGAAATGATCGCCCCTAATATCAAAACAATACCTTGGATAGCATCTGTCCAAACAACAGCCCTGATACCCCCTAACATTGAATATAAGATTACTGCAATACCTGTAATTACAATTATTGTTCTAATGTTCCAGCCAAACAATGCATTAAGGGGAAGTGCCAATAACAACAGTATAGCACCGGTGCGCATCAGTTGTGTAAGCAGATAACAGGCAGAAGCATAAATGCGGGCCCATACACCGAATCGTATTTCGAGATAATTATAAGCAGAAATACTTCCAATACCCCTGTATAATGGCACAAAAAACTTTACAGCTAATATAGAAGCCACCGGAATCGAGAAACTAAATACCAAAGCGTTCCAGTTCGTTGAATAAGCATTACCGGGCAAGGCAAGAAAACTAATGCTGCTTACAAAAGTTGCAAAGATTGACATCCCTACCACCCATGCCGGAAGGTTTCCTCCTCCCGATGTAAACTGCCCCGCAGTTTTATTCTTAAAGAAAAAACTGGCTCCAAACAATACATTTCCAACAGTTAATACAATAAAAACAATAAGGTCTAAAGTAGGTAATTGCATAATTCTCAATAAATTCAGTTTCAGGTAAAAGCTGCCTTATTCATCATTTCTTTTATTTCTTCCACATAATGCCGAACGATTTCCCTGTTAACACCCTCATCAATATATAAAGGACGTGCAACATAATCGCTACAGATATCCATAGCAGCAAGTGCACATTTTATTCCAACAGTAAATCGTGAGCTAAATGTACTTACATTATAGATTGTCTGGCTAATTTTCATAATTATTTGCCTCAAAAAATCAATTCTCACTTTATCATTTTGTAATGAGGCGTTATAGAATTCCACAAACAATCGGGGGAATATATTTGCTCCCCCTGCAATAGCTCCATGTCCTCCCTGCAAGATCGTTTCGGGAATAAATAATTCAACTCCCGCAATTACAGCAAAATCAGGATCCTTTTTGAATAGTTCTATCAGATCATATAAAAAAAGCATATCACCTGAACTGTCTTTAATCCCGACGGCACCCAGGTCTCTTGCATGCTTTACCGTTTCAACCGACATGTGCAGCTTTGTATGGGATGGCATGTTATAGAGAAGAAGCGGCAAAGGAAGTTCCGGAACCAGCTCCTCCAAATACCTGCACATCTCTGTCTGTGTAATTGGGAAATAAAAAGGAGGAGCAACCACAACCACATCTGCTCCTGCTTCCTTACAAGCATGTGCCATTTCTACAGAACCGTTAAAAGAGGCATCAGTAATACCCACCATTACAGGAATCCGTCCTCTTACCAACTCACATGCTTTCTTAACGAATCGTTCCCTTAAACTATAACGCAAACTTGGGGCCTCCCCTGTTGTGCCTAATAAAAATAATCCATGAACCCCACCTTCAAGAAGATGATTAATAAGCTTCTCTAAACCTTGTTCATCCAGTTCATTATCACTAATCAACGGAGTAACAACAGGTGGGATAATTCCGCGTATTGGAAGTGTTATCATAAAAATATGTATTGAAAGTTCGTGCCGTTTTTATTCATTTTTTTCTCCTATTCTCCTTTATACAAAAGAAAGCCAAATGATATAGATTTACTTATTGAAAATTGTTTATTTTACATTGAATTTTGACCATTCTTCAGAAAATATCTACTATATTTACAAAGAATGGTTAAAATTAAACAACATGAGATTCGTTTATGAAAAGATTGACGTTTCACACAAACATTCATTCATTACACGAAGGCTAAAAATGGATCCTGATTCAGATAAGATTCATTCTCACAAAAACTATGAATTAAATTTTATCACTTCAGGTTCAGGCAGGCGCATTGTGGGTAATCATATTTCAAGCTACGCTGAAGGTGACCTAGTATTATTGGGACCAAACATTTCCCATTGCTGGGAAGTACTGGAACCGGGGCCGGATGACCATGGTGAATGCATCGTCACTCACTTCTACGAAAATATTATCAGTTCCAATTTTTTTAATATCCCGGAACTCAATGAGGTAGTTAATCTACTTCACG
>DASRQG010000607.1:0-6941 GCA_035645995.1 Mariniphaga sp.
AACCTGATTTGAATATCTGCTATTAACATTAGTTGATAATTTAATAAAGATTCAAAAGGTACAAATGATGGGCCCAATAAATTGAATTTCACGTCTTATTCTGTAATTTTTGTTTCAATCTGATTTATGAAGTTGAAACACAAAATTAACAGCTTTTTTATGAAAGACGGGTTTTGAAATCCTGATAATGGAAGGTTCGCACTACTTTTAATTCATCATTGGCCGTCCAAATTGCGATTGCCGGATGATTTACCCCATTAAACATGGTAGTTTTTACCATTGTGTAATGTATCATGTCCTTAAAAATAATTCTGTCGCCTATCCTTAATTCCTTCCCAAAATCATAAACTTCCATAAAGTCGCCTGCAAGGCAACTTAACCCACCCAGTCGGTACAAATATTTACTGTTGGTTTCAGGATCTTTTGCACCTTCAATTCGAGGCCGGTATGGCATCTCGAGTGTGTCGGGCATGTGGGCCGTGAAAGAAACATCTAAAATAGCAGTATTGATGTTCTGGTGTTGTACTACATCCATTACTGTTGCAACCAGTACACCTGTCTCCCAGGCAATAGCACTACCCGGTTCCAGAATTACTTGCACATCATATTTTTTTCTGAAATTGGTCAGTAAGCCAATAAGGTGTTCATGGTTATAGCCAGTCCGAGTCATTAGGTGGCCTCCACCCATGTTAATCCATTTCACCTGATGAAGATGTTTGCCAAAGCGGGCTTCAAAATTTTCCAGTACTTTTTCGAGACTGTACGATGTGGATTCACACAAAACATGAAAATGAAGTCCCTCAATGCCTTCAGGTAATGATTCCGGAAACTCATTACTTCCAATGCCCAGGCGCGACCCTGCAGCACTGGGGTTGTATAAATCTGTTTCAACATCAGAATATTCCGGATTAACTCTAAGTCCGCACGAGATCGGATGACCGGCTTTTAATGTTTTAGGATAAAACTTCTTATATTGACTGATTGAATTAAAAACAATATGACTTGTGTATTGCATTAATTCTTCAAATTCGTGTTCAAAATAGACAGGTGCATATACATGTGCTCTGGTTTTCATTTCCTCATAACATAACCGGGCTTCAAATAATGAACTTGCAGTAGCTCCATTAAGATATTCGCGTACTATGGGAAAACTGCCCCACATGGAAAATCCCTTAAATGCTAAAATTATTTCTATTTCGGCTTCCTTTTGCACATGATTAATAAGCTCCAGGTTGTTCCTCAGAAGTTTTTCATCCAGGACATAAGCTGGTGAGGGTATTTTTGAATAATCCAATTTTTAACAGGTTTTTTAATAACACAGGAACCTATGATTGTAGGTTCCTGTGTTGATAATGAAACTATTATAATTCCAGATCTACATTTATAGCTTCCTGCCACGGAAGGCCATGTTTACCGATAAGTTCCATGAAAGGATCGGGATCAAATTCTTCTACATTAAAGACGCCTTTCCCTTTCCACTTGCCGGTAAGAACCATCATGGCTCCAAGCATGGCAGGCACGCCTGTAGTATATGAAACAGCTTGTGTTCCTGTTTCCTGATACGCCTTTTCATGACTACTGTTGTTCCATACATAATATGTTTTTTCCTTACCATCTTTTATCCCCCTGATCCTGCATCCAATAGATGTTTCACCTGTATAGTTTTCTCCCAATTCTCCCGGATCGGGAAGCACATATTTTAGAAATTCGAGTGGGATGACATCAACACCTTTGTATTTAACAGGATCGATACGAGCCATGCCGATATTTTGAATGACTCGAAGGTGGGTGAGGTATTCCTGCCCGAAAGTCATCCAGAACCTGGCACGTTTAATCGTAGGGAAGTTTTTTACCAATGATTCGAGTTCTTCATGGAAAATTAAATAAGAATCACGTGGTCCAATATTGGGATAATTAAGAACTTTTTTTACTTCATGAGGTTCTGTTTCAATCCACTGGCCATCCTCCCAGTATTTGCCTTTTTGAGTAATTTCCCTGATGTTAATTTCGGGATTGAAATTCGTTGCAAAAGCTTTTCCATGACTGCCGGCATTGCAATCTACAATGTCAAGGGTATGCATTTCATCGAAATGATGTTTGGCTGCATAAGCAGTATAAATACTGGTAACTCCGGGATCGAAACCACATCCTAATACAGCCATAATCCCTTTTTCAGCAAAACGTTCATGATAAGCCCATTGCCAACTGTATTCGAACTTTGCTTCCTCTTTGGGTTCGTAATTTGCTGTATCGAGGTAATTAACACCTGTTTCAAGACAGGCATCCATAATGGGAAGATCCTGGTATGGCAATGCTACGTTGATTACCAGTTCAGGTTTAAACTGATTAATCAATTCAATCACTTCCTGAACATTGTCGGCATTAACCTGTGCTGTTTGTATTCTGCCTTTACCAACCTCCCTGGCAATAGTTTCACACTTTGAGAGGGTACGGCTGGCCAGCATTATTTCTGAAAAAACATCCGGATTGTCTGCACATTTACTGGCAACTACCCGGCCTACTCCGCCCGCACCAATAATTAATACTTTACTCATATATTTTCTTGTTTTATGTAATTAGCTGTTAAAATTCACAATTTATTAAATGAATCGTGATATTTTCGCATGTTTTTCCTTTTGTTTTTATTTTTAAGCAAAATAAACAATTTTTAATGAACAGCATTGCAGATAATAACGAATTTAATCCAAGTGGAGTTGGTTTAAAAAACGGAAATTTTATTGGATTGCCTTATAATGAGACTTCAGCTAATATTATCTTAATCCCGGTTCCCTGGGATGTAACAGTTTCGTTTGGAGAGGGAACTGCATTAGGTGCACAGGCTATTCGTGAAGCTTCTGTGCAACTCGATTTGTGTGATCCGGATGTTAAGGATGCATGGAAACTGGGAATATATATGCTGCCGGAAGATGATACTATTCTTAACAAACGGAATTTTCTGCGGTCACAGGCAAAAAAGTATATCGATTTTTTGGAAGCCGGTGGAGATTTAAATGCTGACAAGTCGATGGAAGCTATTCGTGCTTTACTCAATGAAGCAGGCAATGAATTGAATGAAAAAATTTACCGGCAGGCTAAAAGTATTCTGGAGAATGATAAAATAGCAGCTGTTGTTGGAGGAGACCATAGTGTCCCTCTGGGGTTGATGAAAGCTGTAAGCGAAAAATATAAACAATTGGGTGTTTTACAGATTGATGCTCATCATGATTTAAGAAATAGTTATGAGGGTTTATCCTGGTCGCATGCCTCAATTTTTTATAATGCATTGAAGCATCCAAATGTGGGAAAGATTGTACAGATAGGCATTCGCGACTATTGTGAAGAGGAATTGGAAATGGTAGAAAGGGAAGGCGATAGAATTACAGTTTTCTTTGATCAGCAATTAAAGGAAAACAAGTTTGCCGGTATAGCCTGGATCGAGCAATGTGAGAAAATTATTGAGGAGCTTCCACAAGATGTTTACATTAGCTTTGATATCGATGGCCTTGACCCAAAGCTATGCCCTCATACTGGCACACCTGTACCTGGAGGACTGGAATTCAATGAAGTTACTTTTCTATTCAAAAAGTTAATTGAAAGTGGCCGCCGTATTGTTGCATTTGATGTCTGTGAAACAGGCAACCATCCCTGGGATGCCAATGTAGGTGCCCGTATAGTTTATAAGTTATCAAACCTTGCCGGACGCTCCATGGGGTTAATTTAATCATGAATCTGTTGTAAAGAGAATGAAAAAGACAAGCTTGTTTCAGAGAATGCTCAACTGGACCGAGCGTGCAGGTAATGCTTTACCGCACCCGGCCACATTGTTTGCCTTATTTGCCCTTGGGGCGCTGGTTATTTCATATATTGGTCATATTGCGGGGTGGCAGGTTATTCATCCGGGTACGGGTGAGACTGTTGTTCCGGTAAATTTATTGTCTCGACACGGGATTCATCGTATTCTGGTTGAAATGGTAGATAATTATACCGGGTTTGCTCCGCTGGGAATAGTAATGGTGGCAATGCTGGGTATAGGGGTCGCGGAAAAGAGTGGACTGGTGCGTGCATTAATTCGGTTACTGGTACTTAATTCACCAAAGCGTCTGCTGACTTTTGTAGTTGTATTCACCGGTGTTATCTCAAACGTGGCTTCTGACATTGGTTATGTATTGTTAATTCCGATGGCAGGGGTGATATTTATCGCAGTAGGAAGACATCCGATAGCTGGAATGGCAGCTGCTTTTGCAGGCGTATCGGGTGGATTCAGTGCTAACCTTATACTTGGAACGATAGATCCGTTATTGGCAGGATTGTCGGAGGAGGCGGCTCAGATACTGGATCCTTCGTATGCAGTGAATGCTACTGCTAACTATTACTTTATGGTGGCTTCAACATTTATGATAGCCATTGCCGGGACCTTGGTTACTGAAAGGTTGGTAGAACCCCGGTTGGGAAAATATACCGGTGAAGAAAATATTAAGGATGTAACTCTCGATAAACTTTCATCCATCGAAAGAAAAGGCCTTTTCAGGGCAGTATTGGTATTTATAATAATCACAGCAATTTCATTGATAGGCCTGATTCCTGAAAATGGATTTTTACGTGGAGAAGATGGTGGGTTGCTCAGTTCACCTTTGATAAAAGGTGTTGTGGCTATGTTATTTATTACCGCTGGTGGAATGGGACTGGCTTATGGATTTACCACAGGAGTCTATAAAAATGATGCTGATGTAATGAGTGGCCTTGCCGCATCAATGAAAACATTGGCAACCTATCTGGTGCTGGTATTTTTTGCTGCCCAATTTGTAGCCTATTTTAAGTGGAGCAATTTAGGCATAGTGCTTGCCGTTAAGGGGGCAGAGGTATTGATGGCTGCAGATCTTGGCCTTATACCTTTAATGATATTATTTATTTTATTGTCGGCTTCAGTAAATATGTTGATGGGAAGTGCATCTGCAAAGTGGGCAATTCTGGCACCCGTATTTATACCTATGTTTATGATCATGGGGTACTCTCCTGAGCTCTCGCAGGTGGTTTATCGTATTGGTGACAGCGTTACCAACATTATATCACCAATGATGAGCTTTTTTGCATTGATTATTGCTTTCTTCCAAAAATATGAGCCGAAATCGGGAATTGGAACCATAGTAGCAGCTATGTTGCCCTATTCAATAGTTTTCCTTTTAGCCTGGATAGTCTTGCTTATCATCTGGTTACTCCTGGGGATTCCTTTGGGGCCGGGAGCTGAAATATTCTATAATGTGCCTGGTTAGAGAGAATGGGAGGACAGATGGCAAGGATTTTCATTATTTGTGTAGCTACTCCAGAATTTAATTGAAAGACTTGATCTGTACGTTTAGTCCTTGCCCCTGAATAAGTGGAAGAACCCATTTGCCCGTCGAGCTTTATTGTCGCGACCCCGGCCTTCGACTACATAATAGTAAACTCCAGGTGAGGCAAATCGTCCACCAACCCGGCCATCCCATACTGCTTCGGAGAATGAATCACCGAATCCGGAAACATTATTGCTTTCCCAAAAATGTATGCGCTTGCCCCAACGGTTAAATATGGATATTTTAATACTTTGCATCGACCAGAATTTTACCACAAATAGATCATTGTCACCATCCCCGTTAGGTGTAAAGACATTAGGTGCAGCTATAAAAGAAGTATCAACCATAATGAAGCCGTCGAGATAAGCGGTATCAGTACATATCTGATCTTCAGAGGTCTGTTTTGCCACGAGTTTAACTTTATAATTACCTGAGTTTTCAAAAGTATAAACAGGATTTTGTTCCGTACTTGTATCCATGATGCTGTCGATGGGTTGTGAAGTACCTTCCGATTCTCGCTTTATCTGATCAATATCTTTGTAGAAGAACCATTCATAAAGATTTGGGTCGGCATTTGCTGATTGGTTTGTAAAGTTTAACGTTAGAGGGGCTTCTCCCTGCATGGGACTGGCAGAAAATGCTGCAACGGGGCCTAATGATTCGAAAAGTACTGTTGCAGTAGTTTGACATCCGTAACTGTCAGAGATCCTGATGGTATATTCTGTTACCGCTGATGGTGGATTAAATATATTTAGTTCCGGGGTATTCCCAATAACTGTTTCACCAATAAGCCATTCAGTTGATATGTTATTTGGTAATTCGATTGCTGTATTTGATGAAAGATCGTAATAAGTCATCGGTGTAGAGGTGAAATTTCCTTGTAACATAAAGGATTCGCAGTCAGAATTTCCAATAGCTGCTGTGGCCGAAAGTAAATTATAAAAGACCCATGCACGGAAAACTTCTTCTGTTTCGCCTTGTGAAATAATAACCCTGTAACCACCGCTTTCAAGCCCTGTTATTGATGATTGCTGTGTTTCCAGACTTTCTGAGTAATAAAGATCATAAGTGGATGTGATATTATTATACTTCTGCCATGTAAAAGTTTTTGTTCCTTCAAGTGATGTTTGTACTTGTAACCCTGCAGGTCTTGCCCCTTCTTCCTGAATGCAAAAAATAAAAATATTATCGGTTTCGGGAAAAGTTGGATATTGAGTTGGAATGTCGGTGTTTGACCCTGGTGCAGATAACTGCCCGGCCACGTTAGCGGTAATCAATAACATCAATATACAGACCGAAAAAAAATATATGTTCTTAAATTTCATAACTACGAAGATGCATTATGTTACAATATTAACGTATAATTTTTATATAATTGTTTGTGAATCTCCAAAAAATGGTCAAAAAGAGATGGTGTAGTATATTAGAGTTAAAAATTTTAATAGAACGCTTATTTGTGTGTAATTTAAAGGTTGGTGAACTGTCTTAAAAGTAAAGATGTCGAAAATTGATCTGTAGAAAGATGGGATTCCGGTAAACAACTTATACTTTTGTCTTTTTATTTGAAATTGACTTCAATGGTTTTGGATTACCTTAAAGAATTAAATAAAG
>DASRQG010000608.1:0-3102 GCA_035645995.1 Mariniphaga sp.
TTCCCGCCAGATTAATTCATTTAAAAAAACCTCCGACAACAGTTGAGCTTTAATCACCAGTTGGCGTATACTGATTGTCCCATACCGTATATGAACCCCCAGACGGGTAGTTCCCTGAATTGCCGGATAATCACGATACAAAGCATAATTTTCGATAATATCTTCATTAAGCTCTTTTGAAGGGAAAATAAAACGCTCCGGAATAAATCCCATATCCTCAAGTGATGGAAAAGAAAAAGGTGCTGATTTTTTAAAGTGATTTATTAAATTTTCTGAAGGAAATTTTTCAGGAGGAGACTGCATTAACAGCGATTTCCATTTTTTACTATAGGGGGTGAAAACTGTATAAGGGGTTCCGTTATTGGTTACAACTTCATTTTCTTCAAAAATTACACGATCCTTAATTCGATAGAACGTTATCCCATAGTCATCAAACAATTGTTGAATGCTACCTTCAAGCTGTCTGTCATACGGTTCATATTCTTTAGTGGTAACTACTTCTGAAATGGTATAGTCTTTCAATAATTGCTTAAATGCCTGCAAAGGAGAAGTAAAAAAACATTTGAGCGAGCTACCGTATGACTCAAGTTCCTGCTTTAAGGTCTTAACCAGTTCATACATAAAAGCCATCCTTTTATCTGAGGGCGTCGTAAAAGTTTTTATTATCTCAAAATCAAATATAAAAACCGGCAACACAGGTTTATCCATTTGCAATGCCTGATATAAACCATGATTATCATTTATTCTTAAATCATTTCTGAACCAATAAATTATAAGCTTTTCTTTCATTATCGTTTCTAGCTTTCAAGATATAGTATCCATACTTTCAAAATTCACCTCTTAATCAACAAATTTTTAATCAAAAATAATTCATTTAAATTCGCATATTAAAGTTTAATCATAAAAAAGAACAGTTAACGATAAATAATCAAAATGTATAGTTTTACTTTTTTTTATTTGATAAAAAGAAATAACACCGCATTTTTAAACATTTGATTCAATTTTTCTTTATACTTGAGATACAAAAAAATAAACCCGATTAAAAAGCTATGAGAAGAGGATTTGCGAGTGACAACAACTCAGGTGTTCATCCGGCAATTTTCAAATCGATGATGAACGTGAACCAGGGGCATGAACGTGCCTATGGAGAGGATCCATATACTACAAAAGCAACCGCTATTTTTCAAGACACATTTGGTGCCGATACCGAAGTTTATTTTGTATTTAACGGAACAGGAGCCAATGTACTAGGATTATCAACTTTAACCCGGAGCTTTAATTCAATAATATGTGCCGATACTGCTCATATTGAAGTAGATGAATGTGGTGCGCCTGAGAAATCAACAGGCTGTAAATTACTGCCGGTTAAATCCATGGATGGAAAAATCACACCTGAGCTGATTGAACCTTATTTAAACGGATTTGATTTTGAACATCATGCGCAGCCTAAAGTAATTTCCATATCACAAGCCACCGAACTGGGTACTATTTATCGTCCAAAAGAAATAAGAGCTCTTGCCGACCTGGCGCACAGTCATAACATGTTTCTTCATATGGATGGTGCTCGTATTGCCAATGCTGCAGTAACATTAAATATGGGTTTTAAGGCTATTACAAAAGATTGCGGTGTTGATGTATTATCCTTTGGAGGCACAAAAAACGGAATGATGATGGGAGAGGCAGTTTTATTTTTTAATCCTGAACTTACTACCTATACAAAATATTTTCGAAAACAAAATATGCAGCTTTTTTCAAAAATGCGCTTTATAAGTTCCCAATTTTTGGCATATTTTGAAGATGACTTATGGAAAGAAAATGCAATACATTCAAACCGCATGGCTCAATTTCTAAAAGAAGAACTTGCATCTTTACCGCAAATAGAAATAACCAGGCCTGTGGAAGCAAATGGAGTATTCGCACGTGTTCCTAAAGAGATTATTAAGCCCTTGCAGGAACATTTTTTCTTTTATGTATGGGATGAAAGTAAATCTGAAGTTAGATGGATGACCTCATTTGATACCACAGAAATTGAAATACGTGAATTTATAATGCTTATTAAGACGTTGCTGAAGGTTGATTAATGTTTGGCTAAAATCGCCATTAGCAGCATAGCTGTCTTGTTCAATGAAAATATTCAACTATTACCCAAGCAATCCTAAAAAACTGGATCCTGATCTTGAGAAAAGAATATTTTTTCACAGCCTCGTCTTCCCTGCTATATTCACAATTGCTTTTTGGCTTGTGGAACTGGCCAAATATATACTCGGGATTGAACTCGTTCAACTTGGTATATATCCACTTCATGTTAAAGGTTTACCGGGCATTTTATTTGCTCCCTTTATCCATTCCGGATTTAACCATTTAATGTCGAATTCAATACCATTTTTCATCTTGTTCTTTGCCTTGATTTATTTTTACCGGCGCATATCATACCGGATTTATTTTATGCTCTACTTCCTGTCGGGCCTTACTGTATGGCTTTCCGGACGTGAAGCCTGGCATATTGGCGCCAGTGGAGTTGTATATGCTCTTGCAGCATTTCATTTTGTAAGCGGAATAATCAGAAATGATGTCCGGCTTCTGACACTTTCTGTTGTGGTTGTCTTTCTGTATGGCAGCTTTATCTGGGGTATACTTCCAATTGATCCCTCCATTTCATGGGAAGGTCATTTATGGGGTGCAGTGTCGGGAATTGTGCTGGCACTTTATTATAGACATTATCGTATTCGTCGCGACAAATTTGAATGGGAAGAAGAGGAAGAAAGTGACATCGGCCTGGAAGAAGAGGAGCAAACAGTTAATGACACTGAATCAACTAACAGACCTCAATAACTTTTCCTGGATTTATAAGTTGTAAAAAATATAATCTTCAGGACCTACCACTTTTTTTAACAGGCAATAATCCAAAGTGGGTACCCCAATTTATGATAATTTCCAAATAAAGAGAAATAAACCATCGTATTAAACCTTAAAGCTAAAACGATGCATAAATAAATTACTTATTTTTGATAACAAAGCGTGCTTTATGGTTGTAACCACAGAGATCATACTATTAATTGGCTCCATCCTATTATTTGTTTCATTACTTGCCGGTAAAACATC